>NZ_WEZF01000018.1 GCF_009177065.1 Tautonia marina | reverse complement strand
ACCGCCCATACCACCCATACCGCCCATGCCACCCATGCCGCCACCCATGCCGCCACCCATGCCGCCCATACCGCCCATACCGCCCATGCCACCCATCATGCCGCCGCCCATGCCACCCATCCCGCCGCCCATGCCACCCATGCCGCCGAACTGGCCGGTGGCACCGGAGGCGATGAGGCCGGGGGGCAGGACGACGCGGAGCGGAGCGCGGGAGGTGTTGGTGACCGAGACGGTCATGGCGCCTCCCTTAGCCCCTTCGGCCCGCACGGCGATCTGGCCGGTGCGGAGTCCTTCGAAGAGGTCCACGACGGGCAACTCGGGTTGCGAGGGGGGCTTGGGGGCGGGGTTGGAGCTGGTGGATTCCACCGCCTCGACGGGGAGAGATTCATCGGTTTGACCGAACGCCATCGGTCCGAAGGCAACGAGACTGCCGGCCACGGCGGCAGGGAGGAACCGAGCGATGAACGTCGAACGCATGGGTCGGGCACCTTTCGTCAATCGTGGGGTATGAGGGGGGTCTCCAGCACAGGAACACGACATCCGTAGACGTGTCCCAATCAACCGATGTTGGGGGAAAGCGACAATCGAGAGTTAGCCTAGCACGTCAATGGTGGGGCCTCAACGAGATCCGAATCGGGCGGAAACGGCCGGGATCTCTTTCTGCCAGTGACGACGATTCCGGCAACTCTATTCAACCGATTTGGGGATTGAGGGGGGCGGGGCTGGGTTGAACAGGCGCATGCGATACAATCCGGGCGAACTGACCGGGAGGGGGAACTCTGCTCGGCCTGGCACCGTGGTCGAACCTGGAAAGGGGGACTTATGCGTTACGTGGCTCATCTGGCCTGTACCGTTTGCGGCAGGACCTATCCGGCCGATCGGGTGATGAACCTTTGCGAGCAGGACGGGAGGCCCGTGCAGGTGGTGCTCGACCTGGATCGCCTGCGGGCTGAGCAAGGGCCGGATCGCTTCTGGAATCCCGAGCGGCGCGACCTTTGGCGATTCGGTGGGTTGCTTCCGCTGGATGTGAACGATCCGGACGACCGCCGGCATGTGGTCTCACTGGGTGAGGGGGCCACGCCGAGCGTGACGTATGAGCATCCGCTGGCCGATCGGATCGGCTGTCGGCTGGAGGTCAAGGACGAGGGGAAGCCGTACGCCGGGTTTGGCGCCAATCCGACCCTGTCGTTCAAGGACCGAGGGATGGCGATGACTGTCTCGATGGCCCGGGCGCTGGGGTTGGAGCGGCTGGCGGTGCCGACGCAAGGAAATGCGGGCGACGCGCTGGCGCGGTATGCGGTCGCGGCGGAGATTGAGGCGGTGGTGGTGATGTCGCCCGACACGGATCGGCCGGTGCTTGGAAACGTGGCGGCCCTGGCGGCCTTGCATCCGGATCGGGTGAAGCTGGAACTGGTGCCGGGGACGATTGTCGATTGCGCGGCTCGGGTGCGAGATCATTACGTGCCGCAGGGGTATTTCAGCGTGGCGACGTTCCAGGAGCCCGGCTGGCGGACCGAGGGGAAGAAGACGCTCGGGCTGGAGATGGCTGAACCGCAAGGGAATCGCCTGGCCGACCGGCGGTGGCAGGTGCCCGATGTCATCGTCTATCCGACCGGAGGAGGGACGGGCGTGGTCGGCATGGCCAAGGGATTCGACGAGCTGGAGGCGCTGGGGTTGATCGGCTCGGAGCGGCCGAGGTTCGTCTGCGTGCAGTCATCGGCCACGACGCCGTTGGTCCGTGCGTTTGATCGGGGGGACGAGGACATTACCCCCGAACCGGCGGGGCAGACGATCGCCACCGGGCTCAATGTGGCGAAGAATGTGGGACATATTAACGTCTTGCGGATCATCCGGGCGACGGGGGGATGCGCGATCGCGGTGGATGATGATCGGATTCGCCGAGTGATCCAGGAGGAGTGGGACGATCGTTGGTTTGCCTGGTCGCCCGAAGGGGCGGCGACACTGGCGGTGCTGGAGGAACTGGCCGATCGTCGGATCGTGGGGCAAGGGGATCGCGTGGTCCTGGTCAACACCGCATCGGCCGAGAAGTACTTGCCGACGATTCGAGACTGTTTCCACGGCGGGTTGTGAGGCGGAGGGGCATGCCCGACGGGACGCTGAGGCGGGCCACGAGCGATCGCTCCGTCGGTCCGGAGAATGGTCAGGGTCGGGCTGTCGGTGCTTGCTGAGAGGGGACCTCTGGGGACGCAGGAGGCTGAGTGAGGAAGACGAAGCCGTCGCGTTCGATCCGGGCCGTCAGCCCCAGGTCGTGCCAGTTGGGATCACCGGCGCGGAGGACCTGGAGCTGGCCTTCGGTGTCGGGAGGGAGTGGTTGGCCGTCGGCATCGACCACGCGGAGGGCGACGCCGGGCACGGGCTGGCCGACCGAGCCGTCTTTGTGGCCGGTCTGGCGGATCATGCCGCGCTCGAAGTTCGGGGCCGAGGCGGTCAGGAGGCCGAACTCGGGGTGCGTGAGGTGCGGCAAGCTCAGGTCGATGGTTTCGGGAAGGAGGGTCTTGTCCCGTTCCGGGCGGAGCTCGAAGGCCCGGACGCCCGCTTCGATGATCGCCTGCCGGGCCTGGAAGACGGTCAGGGGGCGTTCGATCGGCGGGCCGAAGGAGATGATGAGGGTTCGGCGCAATCCCCTTGGCCATTTGCGGAAGAACCGGCCGCCGGAAAAGCTGAAGATGCTTCCCCAGAGATTATCGAGATAGACCGGAATGATGACGGCGTTTTCTCGGCCGTTGGCGATGACCTCCACCCCTCGGTAGAGCGTGCCCATGACGCCGGTTCTGGAGATCTGGCCTTCGGGAAACATGCCGAGGACCTCGCCGTTGTCGAGGACCTCGAAGGCGGCCCGGAGCATGGCCCGCTGGGCCTTCGGGCCGCGATCGGGGACGGGAATCATGCCGGATCGTTTTGCCAATGGGCCGACAATCGGGATCTTCAGGTACGGGGCGAAGACCAGGGCCCGGCCTCGTCGAGGGACGGATCCAGCGAGAAGGAACCCGTCGATCCAGGAAACGTGATTGGCGATGACCAGGACCGGCCCGGTTTTTGGCAGGTGCTCCAGACCAATGATCCGGAGCCGATAGACGGGCGTCAGCACGAACCGAACGGCCGACTGGATCGCGTCGGGGTAGACCGCCGCGACGACCATCAGGATGAGCAACGGGCAGAGGGCCAGGAAGGCCAGCACGGCCAACACTGCGCCGATCCAGACGAAGACGTCAGGCAAGGAACTCATCGGGGCGATCCTTCGCATCGGAGGCCCGCGGCGCCAGTCGGGCGAGCGGGCCGACCAGGAGCAAGGCCGGGACCATCATCAGCCCGGCCAGAAGAAACAAGGGCGGATAGCTCCCGCCGAGTGCCACCAACCCTCGGCCGAAGAGCGATCCGCCGAGAATATTCAAATTCGTCACGGCCATGAAGAGCGCAAAGGTCGAGGCTGCGAGCCTCGGATCAGCCGCACCCATCGCCAGGGTGGCAAAGAGGACGTCATTCCAGCCGTTCGCCACGCCGAACAGGAAGCCCAGAGCGGCGGCGGTGGCCACGTCTCCGGTGGTGATGACGGCGTGGGCCATCGTCGAGCCGATCAGGCCGACGACGCCGAGAACAATCGTCCCCGTGCGGCCGAGAATCGGCGTTGCCAGGGGGAGCAGGATGGCCCCGACCGCTCGTCCCGAGAGCCGCGCCGCGCCGCAGAGGCCGACGGCCGACTCGTCAAAGCCGCTCGATGCGTAAAAGAGGGGCAAGTTGATCTCGACCCCCCAGCCGGGCAGAGCGTAGAGCAGGCCGAAGGCGATGAGGGCCAGCCCCCGAGGGCGGATGAGAACCTTCAAGGCGTGCCAGTCGAACTGATCGGCGGGATGGCCCTCGCGGCGTTCCCGGATGACGAGGGTCAATGCCAGGGGAGGAAGCCCTAACGCGGCGCAGGTGTAAAGAATCCAGCCGCTCTTGCCGGGGCCGATGCCGGTCTCGGCGAGGAAATGGCCGAAGGCGAAGGTCAGAACGGTTGCCGCGACGAACCGCGCAACCATCACGATCGACTGCACGCGAGGGCGATCGGCCTCGGGCGTGACATCAACGATCAGGCCGTCGCAGCAGGTGTCGTAGATCGCCAGGCCGAGGACGGTGATCAGCGCCACCGTCGCAAATCCGCCGACATGCTGCCCCGGATTGATCAGGGCCAGGCCGATCAAGCCGAGGCTCTGCATCCCGATCCCGAGCCCGATGAACGGCCGACGATGCCCCAGGCCCAGCGGGTTGAAGCGGTCGGAAATCGGCCCAAAGAGGAACTTCAGGGCAAAGGGGAGGATGATGGCAAACGTCTGCACGTCATTGATCGTCGTTTCGCCCAGCCCGGCGGCCTTCATGTAAAGCTGGTTGAAGTTGATGACGTAAGCAAAAACGACCCCTTGCAGCGCATAAATGAGGGCGAAGAGGATCAGGTGGGGCCGGCCGACGTGGGGAGGCCCCGGCCGGCCTTCGGGACCGTCGCCGTCCCCTTCGCCTTCGCTCATACCGTCCCCCCCTGAGGCAAGGGGGCCGACTGGGGGAGGCGTCCCAGGCGAAGCCCTTCGCAATAGAGGTGCTTGGCGCGCTCGGGGAGGTCTGAGGCCAGGGTGCGGGCGATCGTCTCCTCGATTGGGTAGTCAATCCGTTTGAGGTGAATCTTGCCGTCCTCGATGATCGCGTAGGCGGCTCTCGGGTCGCCGTCTCTCGGCTGGCCGAGGCTGCCGGGGTTCAGCACGATCGTGTCGCCGGCTCGGAGGTTGAACTGCATGTGCGTGTGGCCGACGCAGACAATGTCGGCCTCGATGCCGGCCAGGCGGCGCTTCCAGGTCGCCGGATCGTTCATCAGATACTCGTCGAGCGGGTCGCGCGGCGTGCCGTGAACGAGGAGAAAATGCTTGCCGCCGAGTGTCAGACGCCGGGTCAAGGGAAGCTGGAGCAGATATCGACGCTCGGCGGGACCGAGGGCCTGCCAGTGCTGCTGTCGGGTGACGCTGGTCAGGTAGCGGTAGCCGTGGTCGCCGCCGACGTCGATTCCCTGGGCGACGCCGTGGTCGTGGTTCCCCCGGACGGCGTAGTGGGCGTGCGTCATGGCCCATTGCACGCAAGGGAGGGGATCAGGGCCGTAATCGACCAGATCGCCCAGACAGAGGCACAGGTCGTGTGGCTCGTTAATGGCCGACAGGGCCGCCCAGTTGGCGTGAATGTCCGAGACGACGAGGATCCTCAACCCCCGACCTCCTTGTGCGCGACGATCCCCGAACCGGGTTGCGATGGGGAAGACTCAGGAGCCGCCCAGCCAGTGATCAATCCAAAGCTGCAACGACACGAGGGTCCAGAGCGGTTTGCGATGATCGCGGACCCCGGCCCGATGTTCGGCCACCAAGCGGCCGACCACCTCGGGCTTCAAGAGCCCCTGACGCCGCAGGCGATCGGGGGCGAGTCGATCATCGAGCAATCCCGCGAGCGGGCCGTTGAGCCAGCGGGCCACCGGAATGCCGAAGCCTTTCTTCGGGCGCTTCACGATCGACGCCGGTAGCCTATCCGCCACGGCGGTCTTGAGCAATCGCTTGCCCGTCCCTCGGGCGTACTTGTGGCATGCCGGCAACGCCTGGACGAAGTCGACCAGCTCGGCATCCAGAAACGGGGCGCGGACTTCCAAGCTGGTGGCCATGCTCGCGCGATCGACCTTGGTAAGAATGTCCTCGGGCAAATAGGTGTCTTGATAGAGGCGGAGTGATTGGGTCAGCGGGTCGGCCTGGGGGACAAGGGCGGCGGCTCGGGCCAGATGCTCGGCCTCGACGTCGATTGCAGGCGGATCGACGAGCACGTCGCGCAGCTCCGATCCGCTGAATGATCCGATCCAGCGCAGGTGGGCCAGCGGTCCCGGCTCGGAGGCCCCCCGCAAGAATTGCTTGAGCTTGAAGTCGAGGCTGATGTTGCCGTGATCGACGGGCAGGCGACCGACCGCCGTGGCGATCAGCGACCGCAACGGCCCCGGCACGCGTCGGAACGATCGGGCGAGCTGTTCGGCCGTGAAGGTCGGATAGCCGGCGAGCAACTCGTCGGAACCGTCGCCGCCGAGGCAGACGGTCACCTCCGATCGGGCGAACCGGCTGAGCAGGTGGGTTGGCAAAATCGAGGCATCGCCGAACGGTTCGTCGAGCCAGCCGGCGACCTCGGGCAAGAGGTCGAGGACATCGGAGACGGCGAACGTGCGCTCGTGGTGATCGGTCCCCAGGTGCCGGGCGACGGCTCGGGCGTGATCACTCTCGTCAAAGGTTGGGTCGTCGAAGCCGATCGAGAAGGTCCGGATCGAGGCGGCCGGTTGCAGTTCGGCCACGGCCGCGGCGACGCTGGAGGAGTCGATCCCTCCTGAGAGGAAGACCCCGAGCGGCACATCCGACCGCCGATGCCGCGCGACCGCCTCTCGAAAGAGGGTCCAGAACCGGCGGCTCGCCTCGTCGAAGGGCAGGGCGTCGGCCTCGGCAACGGGCAGGGGGGCGGCCCAGTAGCGTCGAGGGACCGCTGTCCGGGGAGCATCGAGCGACCATTCGAGCAGGTGACCCGCCGGGAGCTTCTTCATCCCTTGCCAGATCGAGCCGGGCGCGGGGACGTATTCGTACGAGAGATAGCGGGCCAGGCCGTCGGGGTCGAGCCTCCTGGGCACGTCGGGATGGACGAGCAGGGCCTTCGGCTCGGAGCCGAAGACGAGGCCGCCGCGACTGGTTTCGGCGTAGAAGAGGGGCTTCTGGCCCATGCGGTCGCGGGCGAGGATCAAGCGCCGTCGCTTCGTATCCCAGAGGGCCAGGGCGAACATGCCATTCAGTTGCCGGACGAAGTCGGGACCCTCTTCCTCGTACAGGTGGACGAGGCTCTCGGTGTCGCATTGGGTCCGGTAGCGGTGGCCGAGGGCTTCGAGCCGTCGGCGAAGGCTTGGCTCGTTGTACAGCTCGCCGTTGTACGTCACCCAGACGGTGCCGTCTTCGTTGCTCATCGGCTGGGCGCCGAGGCTCGGGTCGATGATGGCCAGACGGCGGTGTCCGAGGGCGACCGGCCCCTCGACGAACGCTCCGGAGCCGTCCGGCCCGCGGTGGGTGATCGGCGCGGTCATGCGATCGACGAGAGAGCGATCGGCGGCTTCGCCGTCGCGGTTGAGGAAGCCGGCGATACCGCACATGAGGGGGGAAGGGCCTCCCGAGTCTCGAATTCGGGCCGATCGTGGACCGCGTTCGATTCCATTATTGCGGTCGATCGCCGTCTGCCAAGCCGGGCGAACCCCGAGGCGCGCGGGCCGGCCGTTGAATTCGGCGCGGTTGGCGCATACGCTTGCCTTATCGCGGATTCGGGCCGAACAGGCGTTCCGGCCCTGGATGAAATGCGCCGTGGAGATGCTCCCCGATGGCCTCGTTTGATCCGATTGACTACGATCCGCTGGAGCCCCCGCCCCGGCCCGACACGCCGCCGGTGCGCCGCGGGTTCCTGATTGTCTTGCTCATGCTTTGCCTGGCGGCCGGAGCGGTTTACGGTGCGCCCTACCTGGCGCAGCAGATCGGCTATCGGTACGAGGTCGGCCGGTCGATTGCCGCGGCCGAGGCGCTGGAGCGGCTTGACGGGGACGACCTGATCGGCCGATCGTCGGCCCTGTTTCGCCTGGCGAGCACGAAGGTGCAGCCGGCGGTGGTCAACGTGCGGACCTCGCAACTGGGTGCTCCTGGCATGGGAGGCCCTGGCGGGCCGATGCCACTGGCTACGGGGGCCGGCTCGGGAGTGGTGATTGACAGCCGCAACGGCTTCATCGTGACCAATCATCACGTGATTCAGGACGCCGACCGGATCACCGTTTGGCTGGGCCGGAGACAGCTCCCCGCCCGATTGGTCGGCTCGGATGTGAAGACCGACCTTGCCGTGCTGCAAGTTGAAGGGCGATTGAACGCGGAAGCCTCGTGGGGCGATTCCGACCAGATGGATATTGGTGACTGGGTTCTGGCGATCGGCAGTCCGTTTGAGCTGGACCGATCGGTGACAGCCGGCATTGTCTCGGCCACCGGCCGGGGCGGGTTGCAGCTCCCGGGCGACCTGTACCAGGATTTCATCCAGACCGACGCGGCGATCAATCCGGGCAACTCCGGAGGTCCGTTGATCAACCTGAAGGGGGAGGTCATCGGGATCAACACGGCGATCCTCTCGGAAACGGGCGGGTATCAGGGGATCGGCCTGGCGATCAGCTCGGCACTGGCGCGGCGGATCGTCGATCAACTGATCAAGGATGGTCGAGTCATCCGGGGCTACCTGGGCGTGACGATCCAGGACGTCCAGGCAGACGACGTGGACGAGCTGGGGCTTAAGGAGCCTCGGGGGGTGCGGGTCGTCGGGGTGGTCCCGGGAGGGCCCGCGGCCAAGGCGGGCCTGAGAACCGACGACGTGGTGCTGGAACTCGACGGGGTGGCGGTCGACGACACGAACGCCTTGCGGACCCGGGCCACGACCATGCCGGTCGAACAGTCGGTGCCGGTGACCGTCATCCGCAACGGCAATCGCGAGGAGTTTTCCGTCACGATCCAGGCCATGCCCGTGTTGATGGACCTCGGCCTGGTCGTCGTGGAAGGACCGCCCGAGAACCTGACGGTCGAACTGGCTGAGCAATTGCCCGAGGATGGCCTGTACATTGCCGGCGTCAGTCCGGGGAGCCTTGCCGCCCGATCGGGGATCGACCCAAGAATTCTCTCGCTCTTGCGGATTACCGGAGTCGGAGACATTCCGGTGACGACCCTGCAGGAACTGCACGACGTGTCCGCGGCCCAGTACGACGAGGAGAAGGGCCTACGTCTGCAAGCGGTCGCAATCGACGGCACCTGGCTCTGGTGGACCATCGGCGGCCCAAATCCAGGACTGCAACCGCGCTGATGCGGAGCAACGGCTCACGATCTTACCGGCCCCCCGAGGTCGAGCCTCCCCGGTCTCCACCGACTGGGGGCTCAATCTCGGGGGGCCGGGTGGTTTTCCGGCTCGGCCCTGTCGGAACCACGCGGGAAATTCGGTTCTCAGTGAAGGGGGCAGCCGAGCCGGTCGACCTCAACGCCGGCCCGTCGGACCGGACGTTTGTCCGACCGAATCATCCTTGCCTGCAAGCTCCTTTGGACGGTCGATGGGGACGGCACGGTCGATTTGCCCGACGCACAGGGGCTTGACTTGGACACCTGGTTTTCGAGACAGATTTCGGCCCGATTGGCCGCAAAAGCGGTCGAGACGGTCTCTGGCGATTGCCAGAGAATGACTTGAGTGGCGAGGCGGAACGCTTTGGCGGGCATTTGTCAAGAGTCTGGCTCATTGGGCGGGAAGAACTCGCAGGTTTTCTTGCGAGGTGGTTTGCTGCAAGTGGTTTTTAAGAGAAGGGTTCGGTCGAAGGGTCATCGCTTCGGCAACCGGCCGGGCGAACTTGACCGAAATTCGAGTGGGGGTATAATCTCGGTATCATCGCCGTGCAGGAGACGGCGAGCCAACGAGAGATTGGGTTCGTACCCGCTCGACCTCGCCCGAGGTCCGGAGCCGATCTCGTTGTCGTCTCTGCAGCCGATCCGGGACTGCGACCTCAACCTCTGGGAGTTCCCGGTGCCCCGACACTCCGAAGCGACGCTTGCCGCGATCAAGGGCGCGATTGACCTCGTGAGCCTGATTGGCGAGTACCTTCCTCTGCATCGAGCGGGTTCGAAGTTCAAGGCCCTGTGCCCCTTCCATGACGATCACCACCCGTCGCTTGAGATCAACCCGGAACGTCAGACCTACAAGTGCTGGAGCTGCGGAGCCGGCGGCGACATCTTCGATTTCGTGAAGGATTACGAGCGGGTCGAGTTCCCTGAGGCGTTGCGTATGCTGGCCGATCGGGCCGGAGTGGCCCTGGACAATCCGAGTACCGCCACGGCCACCAGCGGCCCGAGCAAGAGTGATCTGCTCGCCGCCTGCGACTGGGCCGAGCGGGCCTTTCGGACGGCCCTGGTCGGCTCGGACGAGGCCCGCGGCTACCTGGAGCGCCGGGGGATTCTGGCCGCGTCGATCGATCGCTTCGGCATCGGCTTCGCGCCCGATCGTCGTGACTGGCTGCTGGCTCGGGGGCGTCGGGAAGGCTACGACGAGACCTTGCTCGAACGCGCGGGGCTGGCGGCGAGGAGCGAGCGGGACGGCAGCCTCCGCGATCGCTTCCGGGGACGGGTGATTTTCCCGATCCGCGACATCCGGGGCCGGGCGATCGGCTTCGGGGGTCGGATCTTGCCGGATGTCGAGAAACGGATGGCCGAGTCGGGCCTGGGTGTCGCCAAGTATCTCAACACGCCGGAAACGCCGCTTTTCCAGAAGCGTCGGAACCTTTACGCCGTCGATCTGGCCCGCGAGGCCGCCCGGAAGCAAGGGTGGGTGGCCGTGGTCGAGGGGTATACCGACGTGGTGGCCGCGCATCAGGTCGGCCTGGCCAATGTTGTCGGCACGCTCGGCACGGCGCTCGGTGACGACCACGTGAGGGCCTTGCGACGGCTGGCCGATCGGGCCGTTTTGGTCTTCGATGGCGACGAGGCGGGGCAGAAGGCCGCCGATCGCTCGCTGGAGCTGTTCCTGAATCACGAGATTGACGTGCGGGTCCTGACGCTTCCGAAAGGACTCGATCCCTGCGATTTCCT
This sequence comes from Tautonia marina, assembly GCF_009177065.1. Lineage (NCBI taxonomy): Bacteria > Pseudomonadati > Planctomycetota > Planctomycetia > Isosphaerales > Isosphaeraceae > Tautonia > Tautonia marina. Next base: position 139,803 of record NZ_WEZF01000018.1, on the reverse strand, counting down.
GCTCGGCGAAGGGGCGGACGCGATGCTCGCCCTGGTCGATCAGGCCTCCGACCCCTTGGATCACGTGGTCGATCGGGCCGCCTCGGCCTTCAACCTCGAAGATCTCGATGGGGCGCGTCGCGCGGCCGACACTGTGCTCGACCTGCTGGCCCGGATGCCCTCGCACCGAGGGCGGGCCGGGCTGGACCTGAAGGCGGCCAAGGCGCTCGATCGCCTGGCGCAGCGGCTTCGCTTGCCGGTCGAGACGTTGCGACGTGACCTGAAGAAGCGCCGACGGCCCGACCGACCGGCGCATCATCATGTAAGCTATGAACAAGACAAGGACGCGCCGGTCACGGCCGGTCGCGTGCCCGAAGCGAGCGAGGCGGCCCCACCGCCGGTCATTCGTCCCGGGGACCTTGATCCCCTGGGTCGAGAATTGATCGAAGTTCTTTTGAACGAGCCTTCCGTGGTGTCTTGGGTCATTACCCGGGTTGAAGTGACGTCACTGCGCGATGCCCCCCTCCGGACGATCCTTCAGGTCTGTTACGACCTGTACGGCGAAGGCCGGGAGGCGAGTGTCTCGGAGGTGTCGTCTCGACTCGACGACCCGAGCGTGCGGAGCCTGGTGGCCTCGCTGGTGTCTCCGATCGACCCCAGGCCGCTCTCGGAGCGGTACGTCAACGGTCGTTATCTGCCCCGGCCCTGGCGCGAACGCCTGGCCAGTCTCTTGCCGCGGCTGGCCGAGCGTGCCTGTCGCGACCGCCTCCGTGACCTCGAAGGTGCCCTGGCCGAGATCAACCTCGCCGACGAGCCCGAGTCGTACCGCGAACTCTGGCGGGAAAAGATGCGCCTGAATCAAGAGCTCTTGCGGCTGGCCTCCACCAAGAAATCGTCCGACGCGTCTTGACCCGACGTCGGTTCCCCCTAGGAGAGTGTGTCGATGGAAAAGCTGGACGAGGGTTTCAAGACGCTCCTCGAGCTGGGTAAGCGGCGAGGGTTTCTCACCTACGATCAGCTCAACGACCAGTTGCCGGATGAGATTTCCAGCAGCCCCGAGAAGCTCCACGAGTTGCTCGAACGACTCGACGAACTGGGCGTTGACCTGCTGAACGAGGAAGAGGCCGAGGCCCGGCTGGTGGATGCCGGCGATCTGGGTGACGATGCCGACGACGAGGTGATCGACGATCAGGCCGAGGATGATGACGACGGCGAGTTGACCCCCGAGGATCTCGACGAGATCTCGCGACGGATCGACGACCCGGTTCGCATGTATCTGACCCAGATGGGTGAGATTCCGCTCCTGACCCGCGACCAGGAAATCAATCTGGCCAAGCGGATCGAGATCACTCGCCGCAAGTTCCGTCGCAAGGTCCTCGAATGCGACTACGCCCTGCGGCTGGTGGTCGATGTGCTCAAAAAAGTCGATTCCGGTGAGCTGCCCTTCGACCGCACCGTCAAGGTCTCCGTCACCGAGAACCTTGAGAAGGAACAGATCCTCCAGCGGATGAAGCCGAATCTGGCCACGCTGGATCACTTGATGGACTGCAACCTCCGCGACTTCCGCGCCTACATCCGAGCCAAGGACGACCCGGACACCGCCCGCGTCCTTCGTGTCGATCTGGCCCGCCGTCGCCGCAAGGCCGTCACGCTCGTCGAAGAACTGTCGATCCGCACGCAGAAGGTCCAGCCGCTGATGAAGCGGCTTGAGCAGATCGCCGCCCGGTTGAATGAGATCCTCGCCCAGCGCGATCTTGTCCTGGCCGGCCGGGGGAACCAGGACGACCTGGCCAACCTCCAGAAAGAGCTCAAGGACCTGATGATCATGACCCTGGAGACGCCCCGGAGCCTCACCCGGCGCGTCACCTTGATGAACGAGCGGTACAAGGAATACGAGCAGGCCAAGCGCGAACTCTCCGGCGGCAACCTTCGCCTGGTCGTCTCAATCGCCAAGAAGTACCGCAACCGCGGCCTCTCGTTCCTCGACCTGATTCAGGAAGGGAACACCGGCCTGATGCGGGCCGTGGACAAGTACGAATATCGTCGCGGCTACAAGTTCTCGACCTATGCCACCTGGTGGATTCGCCAGGCGATTACCCGGGCCATTGCCGACCAGGCTCGCACGATCCGCATTCCGGTGCACATGATCGAGACGATGTCGAAGCTGCGCAACGTCTCGAAGAAGCTGCTCCAGGAGAAAGGCCGCGAGCCGACGATCGAGGAAATGGCCAAGGTCGCCAACATCTCGGTCGAGGAAACCCGCCGCGTGATGAAGATCAGCCGGCACCCGATCTCACTCGACCGCCCGGTCGGCGAGAGCGAGGACAGCTACTTCGGCGACTTCATCGAGGACGAGGCCGCCGAGAGCCCGATCAACGCCGCCACCCAGGAAATGCTCAAGGAGAAGATCGACGCGGTCCTGAAGACCTTGACTTACCGGGAACGCGAGATCATCAAACTCCGCTACGGCCTGGGCGACGGTTACACCTATACGCTCGAAGAAGTCGGCCGCATCTTCAAGGTCACCCGAGAGCGGGTGCGGCAGATTGAGGCCAAGGCCGTTCGAAAGCTGCAACATCCGGTTCGAAGCCGCCAGTTGGAAGGCTTCCTGGAAAGTACCGGTTGACACCGGACACCTGAACCGCCGGTCGCCCCGAGGCGACCGGCGGTTTTTTTGTTGCCAAGGGCGCGGTCTCTGCCCGATCCTGTCCCCACCGTCCCCATCGTCCCGAAGGAGCCCGACCCCGATGCCCGCGACCGTTGACGACCTCCGCGGACTTCACGACCTGCACCGCCGCGTCAAGGCGCTCCGCGATCGTCTGGAGTCCGGACCAAAGACCCTCGCCGCCCGCATGCGCGGCCTCGAATCGCGCCGCGCGGCCCTCGAAGAGGCCCGCACTGCCCTGAAGCAGCGGAAGTCCGACGTCCAGCGTCAGGAACTGCTGGTTCAGAGTCAGCGAACCCGGTGTGACGACCTGCGGATCAAGCTCAACAGCGTCAAGAAGAACGAGGAATACAAGGCGATCATGAACGAGATCGCCATGATCAACAAGGACGTCAACAGCAAGGAAGAGGCCATCCTCGAACTGATGCAGGGGGTCGAAACGGCCGCCGCCGAACTGGCCACACAAGAGGCCGAGGTCGCCAAGTTCGCCGAGGGGGTCGAGGCCCTTCGCCACGACATCGAATCCAAGGCCGAAGGGCAGCGCGCCCAGCTCCAGGAACTGGAAGCGGCGATTACCGAGAGCGAGGCCGTGGTCCCTCCCGACGATCGCGAACGCTACCGGCGTTCGGTCAAGGGCAAGGGAGACGACGCCTTCGCCGCCGTCGATCGCCATACCCGAGCCTGCGAAGGCTGCAATCAGGTCAACACGATCCAGGATATCAGCGAGCTGATGAACGCCGAGCGCCTGGTCTTCTGCAAGACCTGCGGCCGGATCATGTACCTCGTCGAGGATTGATGGATCGATCGCCCGCCGAGGCGCTGCCGATCACCGGACGGCCCCGGGATCACCTTCCTGAGAAATGAGAAAGGTGATCCCGAGCCCGTACCTATCTCGAGATCACCGGTCATCCCCCTTCGAGGGCAGCGGATTCGATCGCCGGGCTTGGGTGGTCTCCCTCCGCGCCGTGCTCACCGTGGCCGGCTGGCAAGACGAAGAAGGCGACGGCGAGGATGGCGTAAATCATCAGGAGCATCGCCCCTTCCAGCCAGTTCGACTCGCCGTCCTCGGCCACCATCCGGGCGATGAAGACGGCGAGCAAAACGGCCACGATCTCCAGCGTGGTGAAGAGCAGGTCCATCGGCTCCTCGCGCAGGTAACTGGCAAAGACCAGGACCGGCGCGACGAACAGGGCGATTTGCAGGGCCGAGCCGATGGCGATGCCCACGGATAGGTCCATCTTGTTCTTCATCGCCACCAGGATCGCCGTCGAGTGCTCGGCCGCGTTGCCGACGATCGCCACGACGATCACACCGACGAAGACCTCGCTCAGACCGAACGACTGCGTCGTGTGCTCGACGGCGCCGATGAGAATCTCGCTCATGATCGCCACGAAGGTTGTGGCCAAGAGCAAGGTCCCGATCGATCGCCTCATGCTCCATCCGGGACCGTGGCCGTGCAGGCTCTCGTCGGCGGTCCCCTCCTCGGCATCGGGATTGAACAGGTCCTGATGCGTTTTGAGGCTGAAAACGAGGTAGAGGACGTACGTCACCATCAGGATGATGCAGACGCCGACGCTCAGCTCGTGTTCGAGCATTAATCGCTGCCCCTGGCCTTCCTCCTCGGCCACCTGAACGACCTCGGGCAAGGCGTAGAAGATGGCCGGAATGAGCATGCCGAAGGCGGCCAGCACCATCATGGTCGAGCCGACCCCGGCGGCCGTCCGATTAAACTGCTGCCGGGGCCATCGCAGGCCGCCGGCCAGCAGACTGGCGCCCATGACGAGCAAGAGGTTGCCGATGATCGACCCGGTGATCGACGCCTTGACCACCTCGTCGAAGCCGCGGAACAGGGCGAACAGAGCGATGATCAGCTCGGCCGCGTTGCCGAAGGTGGCGTTCAGGAGCCCGCCGATCCCCGGCCCGAGCCGGTGGGCGAGGTGCTCGGTCGATTCTCCCATCAGGCCGGCCAGGGGGATGATCGCCAAGCCTGCCGTGATGAACTGCCAGGTCTCTCCGACCCCGGCAATCCGCAAGCCGATGCCGATGGGAATGAACAGCAACATCAGGCTCAACCAGCCGACACGACGGGGGTCGCACCAGTCTCGCCAATCAAATGTATGAGCCGCGGAATCGGGGGGCAGAGGATGCCTCGCTTCCTGAGGGGAGCGTCCCTCTGGTCGTGATGGCGATCGTTCCCGTCGGTTGACTCGCTTCTTAGTCAATTTATAATGGCTCCCGTGCGATCCCCGACTCGAGGGACGCGACCTTAGTTCGGCTCCGATCGAGCATCCTTTACAGACGGCGAGGCTCTCTCATGGCTGGGAACGTCCAAGAGTTTACCGACGCGACTTGGCAGTCGGAAGTTCTCGATTCGGATGTCCCTGTGGTGGTCGATTTCTGGGCCCCCTGGTGCGGTCCCTGTCGGATGCTCGCGCCGACAATCGAAAAGCTGGCGAACGAGTATTCCGGCCGTGTGAAGATCGGCAAAATGGATACCGACCAGAACAACAACACCCCCAGCAGCCTGGGTATCTCGTCGATCCCGACGGTCGTCTTCTTCCAGGGGGGCAAGGAAGTGGGCCGCCTGGTCGGAGTGAACCCCGAGGCGAAGTTCAAGGCGACCCTGGCCGAAATGGGTGTCTCCTGAGTGAGCCTCTCGCTTGCCGCTCGTGATCGCTAACGTGCAATGCTGTGAAACATACTGGACGACGGCCATCCGCTGAGCGTGGGCCGTCGTCACGCTACGATTTGGACGCTGTCATCAACGCTTCCGCTCCGCTTATCAAGATTTGCGGCGTGACCACGCCCGACGATGCTCGGATGGTGGCCGGGTCGGGGGCCGACTGGATCGGCATCAACTTCCACCCGGCCTCGAAGCGTTATGTCCCGCCGGATCGAGCTCCCGGTCTGGTCGCGGCGATGGCGGGGCTTGCCGAACCGGTCGGCCTGTTCGTCGATCGACTCCCGGCGGAGATCGTCCGGGAGTCGGAGCGTGCCGGTGTCCAGATCGTGCAGCTTCACGGGGAGGAACCGCCCGAAACCGTCCGCGACCTGAAGCGAGACGGTTACCAGGTGATTCGAGCCTTCCGCCTGGCCGACCGGGCATCCGTCGATCGCCTGGAAGCCTGGCTCGTCCTCGCGGCGCAGCTCGATGGATTGCCCGACGCGGTGCTGGTCGATGCCTTCGTGCCCGGCCAGCAAGGGGGCACCGGGCATGCCATTGCAACCGACGTCCTCGACCATCTGGCCGATCGTCTCAACACCTCACCATTTCTGGCAACGCATCACGAGCCGGCCGAAGGCGCGGCTCCCCGGCTCATCCTTGCCGGCGGCCTGACGCCCGACACGGTTGCCGAGGCGGTCGCTCGGGTCCGGCCCTGGATGGTCGATGTCGCCAGTGGGGTCGAGTCGAGTCCCGGTCGGAAGGACCGCGACCTCGTGTCGGCCTTCATCCGAGCCGCCCGGTCAGCCTGATGCGGCGGCTCCTGCGCGTCGAAGGGCTTTCGGTATGCCTGGGGGGCCAACCGCATCGCGGCTGGCTTCCTCCGGGAGCCGCGCAGCCGTTGCCGACCCCGACGCGATCGGTCCTGATCGACCTTCTGATCGAAGCCGACGATTCCGGCTGTCTCCTGATCGTCGAGGCGCAGGACGGGTCGATCGCTGCCGACACCTGGCATGCCTCGCTCGACGAGGCCAAGCGAGCCGCTCTGGCGTGGTTCGGGGTCGAGTCGGACGATTGGACGGCGGCTTGACCCGGTCGTTGGTCCGGAACGCGCCGATTCTTCGGTCGGATCCGGCGAAATCCCCCTATCCGGACCTCGGCAGGCGTGGTTACAATGGCTCGTTGCGTCCCCAATCCCGGCCTGCGCGCGGCGCCGGGACCTGACTCTCCTTCGATTTCCCTTTTGCATCCAGGGCGGCAACGATCCCGACCCGACGCGCGCCGGGACGGACGGAGGCTGCCGGGCGGTCCGGACCGACCTTATTTTTATGGTAGATCGCAACCTGCTCCGCGAGTTCGATATCTCCGATGAAGAGTTCTCCACCGCCGTCTACACCGACGGCAGCCAGGAGGACCCGATGGCCCTACTTGAGGAGGGCCAGGAGTATGTGCTCAATACGATCGTCCACGGCAAGGTGGTCGATATTGTCGGCGACCAGGCGATTGTCGACGTCGGCTACAAGGCCGAGGGGCTCGTCCCGCTGAACGAGTGGGATGAGACCGAGGGCCGCCCCGAACCGGGCGACGAGGTCGAAGTCCTGCTCGAAGGCATGGACGACGACACCGGCGAGATCTTGCTCTCCCGCAAGAAGGCCCACCGCATGCGGGCCTGGGAGAACGTCATCTCCAAGCACGCCGAGGGCGACGTCGTCACCGGCCGCGTTACGAAGAAGATCAAGGGTGGCTTGCTCGTCGATATCGGCGTCAACGTCTTCCTGCCGGCCAGCCAGGTCGATATCCGACGCCCCTCGGACATCGGGGATTACCTCGATACCGAGATCCAGTGCATGATCCTCAAGATCGACGAAGGGCGACGCAATATCGTCGTCTCGCGCCGCAAGCTGATCGAGGAACAGCGCGCCCGGCAGAAGGAAGCCCTGCTGTCGGAGATCGAGATCGGCCAGGTCCGCAAGGGTGTCGTCAAGAACATCGCCGACTTCGGCGCGTTCGTCGACCTCGGCGGGATCGACGGCCTCTTGCACATCACCGACATGTCGTGGGGCCGGATCAACCACCCGAGCGACATGGTCCGGATCGACGACACGATCGAGGTCATGGTCCTCAACGTCGACCGCGACCGCGAGAAGATCGCCCTGGGCCTGAAGCAGAAGTCGGCCAGCCCGTGGGAGAACATCGGCGAGAAGTACCCGGAAGGCGCCCGCGTCACCGGCGAAGTCGTCAACGTCATGTCCTACGGGGCCTTCGTCAAGCTCGAAGAGGGGATCGAAGGGCTCGTCCACATCTCCGAGATGTCCTGGACGAAGCGCATCAATCACCCGAGCGAGCTGGTTCAGATCGGCGACAAGGTCGAGGTCGTCGTCCTCGGGATCAACCGCGACAAGCAGGAAATCTCGCTGGGCATGAAGCAGACCCAGCCGAACCCCTGGGATCAGGTCGCGCAGAAGTACCCGCCGGGCACGATGGTCGACGGTACCGTCCGGAACCTGACGAACTATGGCGCCTTCATCGAGATCGAGGAAGGGATCGACGGGCTCCTGCACATCTCCGACATGAGCTGGACCCGCAAGATCGGTCACCCGAACGAGCTGCTCGAAAAGGGCCAGCAGGTCTCTTGCCAGGTCCTCAACGTCGACCAGGAACGCAAGCGGATCGCGCTGGGCCTGAAGCAACTGAAGCAAGACCCGTGGGAGACCGACATCCCCGACCGCTACCACCCCGGCGACGTGGTGGTGGGCAAGGTCACCAAGCTGACCAACTTCGGCGTTTTCGTCGAGCTGGAACCCGGCCTGGAAGGCTTGCTGCATATCTCGGAGCTGGCCGACCACAAGGTTGACAGTCCCGAGGAAATCGTCAACGTGGGCGACGACATCGAGGTGAAAATCCTCCGGGTCGACCGCGGCGAGCGCAAGATCGGCCTGTCGAAGAAGAAGGCCGGTTGGAGCCAGGAAGAGATCGAGGCCGAGGAGACGAAGGCCGAAGGGGCCGCCCCTGGCACCCCGGCTGCCGCCGCCGCCGCGTCCTCGACCAAGTCCGAGCTCAAGGGCGGTCTTGGTGGTGGTGGTCCGCTCTTCTCCTTCGGGAGCCAGGAGTCCGGCGAAGCCACCGAAGCCGAGGCTTCGGCTTCTGCCGAGGCTTCGGCCGAACCTGCGGCTGCCGAGGCTTCCGCCGAATCGACCGAGCCCGAGGCCCCTGCCGAATCGACCGAGCCTGAGGCTTCGGCCGAATCGACCGAGCCCGAGGCCTCTGCCGAATCGACTGAGTCGGAAGAGAAAGCTTGATCGGCTCGGATCACTGATCCCACCAAACGAAGCCCGCCGGAAGCCCTCGCTTTCGGCGGGCTTCGTTGTATTGACGCACTTCCCAAAATGAAGCCGACCCGCCCCCGTCACTCACGGCGGGGACGGGCCGATCGTCGGGCTCCGGTCGGTTCGTTTCGATCGGATCAGAGTTCGTTCAGGAACCCGAAGACGTCGTCGTCGTCATCCGGGGCGAAATTGCCCTCGATGACCGAGTCGACGGCCTGGGCCAGGGCCCCCTCGGAGATGAACAGGCCGCCGCCGAGTCCCTCGCCGTCGTCTCCCTTGGTGGGGCCCTTGCCGCCCCTGCCGGCGTCGGCACGATTGCGGGTGACCTCGGTGCTGTTGAGTTCGAGGACCGAGCCCGGGGTCAGGAAGATCCCGCCACCGAAGGCATCGCCTCCGTCACCGCTCTGGCCCCCGTCGCCCCCCTTGCCCCCGTCACCGCCGAGGGCGCGGTTGCGGTCGATCACCGAGTCGACGACGATGGCGGTCCCCGTGAAGGAAAGGAACGAACTAATGGCGATCGCGCCGCCGCGGGCGGTCCCGCCAGCGCCGCCTGCCCCGCCGGCGTCGCATCCCCGACCGCCCCGGCCGCCAAGGGCCTGATTGCGATCGAGCTGGGCGGAGGTGAGCATCAGGGTCGCCCCGAGGTTGTTGATAGCCCCGCCCTGGGCATCGCCTCCGGCACCGCCGGCGCCACCTTCATCTCCCCCATCACCGCCGGCGCCGCCGGTGGCGGTGTTGCGGTCGAAGACGTCGCCGGTGGAGATGAAGACGGCATCGGGAACCAGGTGGAACGCTCCGCCTACCGCGAGCCCACCGGCGCCGCCGGCGCCACCCAGCCCGCCGGCGCCGCCGGTCCCACCGATCGTCTCGTTCAGCACAAACCGGGAATCGACCGATTCGAGCAGGGAGGCGAAGGTTGTGAAGATCGCCCCGCCGATACCGCTGTTGCCTATGGCCCCGTTGCCACCCTCGCCGCCGTCGCCACCGGCGCCGCCCACGGCGGCATTGCGCGTCGCTACCACCCGGGTGAGTGTCATGGAGGCGAAGTCACCATTGAAGATTGCACCGCCGCCGCCGCCGCCCCCAGAGCCGCCATTGCCCCCCTCGCCGCCGTCGCCACCGGCACCGCCGATGGCGGTGTTGCGTTCCAGTTCCACCTGGTTCAAGGACGCTACGGACCGTGAATTGGTCACGATTGCCCCGCCGAAGCTGATGCCCCCGGAGCCGCCGTTGCCACCGGCGCCGCCTGGGCCGCCGGCACCACCCTGTGAGGAGTTGCGCGAGAAGCGGCTGTCGGAGAGCTCCAGCGTCCCATCCGGGTCGAGGACGATCCCGCCTCCCCAGCTGGATCCGCCCAAGCCGCCGGGTCGTCCGAGCCCGCCGGCCCCGCCGTTGCCTCCCCGGGAGTGGTTCCGCTCGAAGCTCCCGCCGGTCACGATCAGCGTGGCGTTGTCGTCGGCGAAGATCCCGCCGCCGCGACCGCTGCCGCCGTTGCCACCGGCGCCACCGTCGGACCCGCCGTCGCCCCCCTCGCCTCCGGTCGCCTCGTTGCGCTGAAATGTGCTGTCGGAGACCGTCAGGGCCGTGTTGGACCCGGTGATGATCCCGCCGCCGTCTGCCCCGCCGGCGTTTCCGCCGTTCCAGGAGCCGCCACTGTCTCCACCGTTGCCACCGAACACGCGGTTGTCCGAGAAGCTGCTGCCAACGATCGTCGCGCCGCCTCCGGTGGAACCCCCGAAGTAGGCGATCGCGCCGCCGAAGCCGCTCTGGGAGGAACCTCCGGGGCCATTCTCCCCGCCTGTGCCGCCGTCTCCGGAACGGACCTGATTGCCGGAGAAGGTCGTCTCGACGACCTCCAGCGTCCCGCCCGGGTCCATGCCGATCGCCCCGGCCGAGGCGAAGCCGCCGTCGCCCCCGCCGCCGAAGCCGCCGGCCCCGGCGCCGCCGTCTCCGCCCTTTGAGAAGTTCCGCTCGAAGGTGCCGCCGCTGACGCGGAGCGTCGCGTTGTTATCGGCGAAGATGCCGGCGCTCGTGCCCCCGCCGCCGGTGCCACCAACGCCGCCGTCCGGGCCGCCGGCGCCGCCGTCTCCGGCGATCGCCTCGTTGAGCCGGAAGGCGGTGTCGGTGATCATCGCGGTCGAGAAGGTGCCGACGGAGATGCCCCCGCCGAGCCCCTGACTGCCGCCGGCCCCATCGTAGAATTGATCGCTGTCCCCACCATCGCCGCCAAGAGCCCGATTGGCCTCGAAGAGCGAGGCGTCGACGGTCAGGCTCGAGAGAGAGCCCGCAGAGATCCCGCCGAGGTAGATGCCGCCGCCGAGCGCGTTCTGGGAACCCTGGCCGAAGAACCCGATGCCGGCCCCTCCGTCGCCGCTTTCGGCAACATTGGCCGCGAATCTGCTTCCAGTGACTGAGAGGGCATTTCCCCCCTCGGCGCTGATTCCGCCGCCCCGGCCGAAGCCGCCGGTGCCACCGGCGCCGCCGAGGCCGCCACCCCCACCGACGGCAAGGTTTTGCTCGAACGAACTCGCATCGACCTCCACGGACGAGCCGAACGACGCATACAGTCCACCACCCTGACCTGAGCCGCCGCTGCCGCCGAAGGAGAATGGCCCCCCCTCGCCGCCGTTGCCACCGAGGGCCTGGTTGGCCTCGAAGATGGTGCCGGAGACGGTCAGTAGCCCCGACGATCCACCGAAGTGGGCGATCCCGCCGCCGCGAGCGAACGAGCCCCCCAGGCCGGTGGAGTCGCTGTCGCCGCCGTTTCCGCTACGGGCGACATTCGTCGAGAAGAGGCTGTCGGAAACCGAGACGATCGATGCCTCCGTGAGGATCGCGCCGCCTTGGGCGAAGCCACCACCCGCGAGGAAGCCGCCGTCGCCCCCCAGGGCCTCGTTTGCAGTGAACTCGGATCTGGCCACGTCGAGCACCACGCCGGAGGCGGCGATAATTGCCCCACCTCTTGACCGGGTGCCGTTGGAGAAGTCGGGCGAGGCGGCTCCGAGCGCGGCGTTGCCCTTGAACGTGCTGTCGGTGATCGACACCACGACGCCGAAGCCAATGGCGTAGACGGCCCCGCCCAGCGCATCACCGCTGGCACCGGCGAAGGCCTGGTTTCCCTCGAAGTGGCTGTCGGAGATCGAGGTCGGGCCTACGGTGAGGAGCGCCCCGCCCCGCGCAGAGTCGAATCTGTCCGAGCCGACGGCTCGGTTGCCGACGAACGTGCTGCCGGCGACGTCGAGCTTGGAGCCGGAGTCGTTGAAGATCGCCCCGCCATCGCCCAGTGCGAAGCCGATGGCCACGTTGCCATCGAAGGTCGACCCGGAGACGGTCAGGTCCGCGTCCAGGCCGGAATTCCAGATCGCGCCGCCCCGGCCAACGAAGTCCTCGGCCTGGTTGCCCCGGAACGTCGAGCCGTCGACGGTGACCGTGCCGATGTTGTCGATCCCGCCGCCGCGGGTGGCCTCGTTCTCCAGGAACGCGCTGTCGGAGACCAACAGGGTCCCGTTGTTGGAGATGCCGCCGCCGAAGTCGACGTCGTTCCCCTCAAACGTGCTGCCGGAGACCGTCGCCGTCGCGACGCTGACCGCGATCCCGCCGCCGTAGGTGCCGTAATTGCCCCGGAAGGTGCTGTCGACGACCTCCAAGTCGCCCGAAAAGCCCTCGAACCCGCCGAAGGTATGGATGCCGGCCCCGAAGAAGGCCGAGTTCGCCTCAAACGTGCTGCCGGAGACCGAGAGCTCGCCGATGTTGTCGATCCCGCCGCCGTTGTCGGTGGCCGAGTTCTCGACGAAGGTGCTGCCGGAGACGACGAGCGCCCCCGAGTTGGAGATGCCGCCTCCGAAGCTCGCGAAGTTGGCGCGGAAGAGACTGTTGATGACCGTGGCCGAGCCGTCGTTGAGCAGCCCGCCACCGAAGGCAGCCGAGCCCCGGAAGATCTCCAGGCCCTCGAAGGTCGTCTCGCTGCCGGCCGCTACGAAGAACACGCCGCTGAGGGACTGCCCGTCGATCGTCGCCGTGCCGCCGGCCTCGGGGCGGATCGTCAGCGGACCGCTCGGGTCGTCGATCGCCAGGACACCGAGGTCGAGCGGGTAGGTCCCCGCGGGCAGCTCGATCGTGTCGGCCCCGGGGTTCGAGGCGGCCAGGTCGATCGCCTCCCGAAGGCTGGTCACGCCATCGTCGCCAACCACGTCGTCGAACGTGTCGACGAGGATGGTCAGCAGGGTCCGCCGCTCCAGCGCCTCGAGCCGGGGCGTCCGTCGCCCGGTCGAACGATTCCCGAACGAACGTCGATCCGCCCCTCCGCTCGATCGCCTTCGACGAGTGGACGAGTCCCGGCCCGGAATCCTGAAATCCATCGAAGCAACTCCTCGGTGATCACAATGAAGAGCCGCCCGAGAGGCGTCGGCGGGCGGCCTCTCAACGGCCGCCGCCCCTTGTGTGAAGAGAGTTCGACCGCCCCTCGCCTCGGCTCCCCCCCTTCAACACGGGAGGCAGCCGTCCGTTCGCGGCAGGCCTCAACGCCTCGTCCCGCGTCTGGATCGGTATGGGCAGGCCAGTTCACATCCCGGTCGGCTCGAGCGACGATCGGGCGACGACACGCCCGATCGAAGAAGCCCGTAGCCAGAATCCTGCAGCGTCGGGTGAATGGTTACACGATATTTGGGGATTTTTCGGATTTTCCCCGACAAGAACGTTGCAGGTTCAGTCTGTTTCTGGCCAAACGTTCATCAAGTGCTCGATTGAAGCACGTCACCTGATCGGACGATGAGCCCTGAGTGGGTTGTCCTGGGACACCGATCCGCCTCAGGAGCGCTCCGCAACGGGGAATGTGGACTGGCTCGGCAAAAAGGGAGGCCACAGCCTCTCCACCGAGCCCGAATCCACCTCCAATTTCCGCAGCATCACGCTCGACTCGAATCACCCAATCCCACATGCCGCCGGTCATTGGATACCAAACTCCACACCACCCCGCCGACTCGGTCCAGGCTTCGGTTCGCGCACTTCGACCCAATCAACAAGCCACGCTCCCGGCAATAAGGCCTCTCGCTCGGCCTTGAGGAAAAATCCGCAAAATCGAAAAACTCGGAACAATTCGTCTTTCCCAGGCATCCTATTTTCACAAGACCACTTCAAATTCCCACCCTTCCTGGACGATAATGTTTCTGAACCGCGAATCGATCTCGACTGGAGCATGTGGCTGACGCATCGGGGGTGTCATTCCGGCTGACCGGCTAAGGGATGATGCGTTGCGGTGCGAGCCTTGGGCCTCGGGAGGGAGGGATGCGGGGTCGGTGGTGGCGTCGAGCGAAGGCGATCGGGGCTGGCTCCTTGAGGCCGGTCGATTGGCTTTGGCGAGGCGCTCCGGCGGCTCAAAGGCGGGGGAGAGACACCGTCCGGTGCACACCGCAGCACCAGAGTGACCGACGCGAGAGGGACCTTCATGGCTCGTATTCGACGACACCGACGCGACGTGGTTCAGAGCCCGCTGGAGACCTATCTCCGGGAGATCAACGAGGTCAGGCTGCTGAGCGCCGAGGAGGAAAAGGAGCTCGCCCACCGCATCTCTCGGGGAGACAAGGATGCTCGGGATCGCATGATCCGCGCAAATCTTCGGCTGGTTGTGAACATCGCCCGCCACTACACGGGCAAAGGCTTGTCGCTCCAGGACTTGATTGAGGAGGGGAACCTCGGCTTGCTCCGGGCCGTCGAGGGCTTCGACCCGTCGATGGGGACCCGATTCAGTACCTATGCCAGCTACTGGATCAAGCAGTCGATCAAGCGAGCCCTGGTCAACACGGCCAAGCCGATCCGGATTCCGGCCTACATGGTCGAGCTTCTGTGCAAGTGGCGCAGGATGCAAGCGGAGCTTCAGGACCGTCTCGGACGGTTGCCGACGGTTGAGGAAATCGCCGCGGCACTGGAGCTTCCCAAGAAGAAACTGGCGATCGTGAAGAAGGCCATCAAGGTCTACAACCTGGTGCCTCAGACCGATCAGCCCGAGAACGGCTGGAGCCTCGGCGAGATGCTCATGGACGAGCGGACCCGCGCTCCCGACGTGGAAATGCTTGAGGCCGACAACCTGAAACTGGTGATGCTGCGGCTCGACGCGATGGACAAGCGAGAGGCCACGGTGCTCCGGATGCGGTTCGGCCTGAACGATGCGCCGCCGAAGACGCTCAAGGAGATTGGCGAGTCGCTCGGTCTGACCCGCGAACGAGTCCGTCAGATTGAGAACGAGGCGCTGGGCAAGTTGTCCGCCTCGTTTATGGCCGATTGACCAGCCGAGCGGTCGTCTTGTGGAGACGGAATCGTCTCGATCGACTGCGAGTTTCGGAACGACGAACGGCCGACCCCTCGCCCGGGTCGGCCGTTCGCTTCTGGGTCGGTCGTGAAGGTCCGCGGTCTCGATCCACACGATTCCGACGGTCCGGGAGGTTGCACCCCTCCCGAACACATCGTCCGGCCGCACTCAAGAGACGATGCGGCGGCGATGCCGGTGGTAGAGCAGGGCGGCTCCCCCGCTGAGCAGAACGACGATGGTCGTCGGCTCGGGAATCGGGAACGGCTCCGGAGAGTTGTAGGAGCGGATGTTGCTGACCGGCTTCAGGCCGGTGAAGTCGTTGTCGAAGGTCCCTTCGAAGGTGCTTTCGAGTAGCGGGGTGAACTCCATGTAGGCGGTGTCGCCGAAATATCGGGCCAGCTCACCACCGGTCACCTCGATCTCAACGTCAAACATATCGAGACCGATCGGAGCTTCGGGGCTGCCGAAATCGAGCCAGCCGAACTTGGTCGGGGTGCCCTGAAGGAGCAGACCTTCGAAGGTCTGATCTCCGGCGACAATCCGGCCGTACAGTTCGTAGAGGTTCGAAGGATCGGAAACGACGTTTCCATTCGTGTCGAGGTTGAGGACGAGCTTCTGCGACTTGTTGGCGCCGTCGGCATGTTCGATCGGGAACGAGGTGGTCGCGTCTCCGGCGATTTCCCACGGCGTATTGGTCATGGACAGCACGCCTCGCTGGGTTCCTTCATCAAAGTCGTATTCGATCCGACCGTTGATGGCGGCGGCGAGGACATCGGGAAAGGCGAGCTTCGGGTCGGTCCGAATCAGGTTGGCCTCGGCAGAGCTGCCGAACAGGGCAGTGGCTCCGGCGATCAACCCGATGACGGCGACGTAGTGACGCATCCGGTGCATGGAAACTCCTTCGGTCCGATCGCGTCGGGATTAGCCCGCTCGGACCTCACAATTGCAACGCTCGCCGTCTCGTCCCGTCTCACACCCATCCTCTGGTGCGATTGTCGGCGGGCGGATCGGCGAAAATTCGTCCGCGGTCCGCATGGCGATCCAGTCCGTTGTGCCCGAGGGCAGCCGAGGCATTCCCGACGATCCGAAAATCGACGGGTGTCGAGGGCGGGACGGTCGCTCAAGGAAGCAAACTCGATCAAAGGTGTGCGCCCGACCCCGGCATCGGAGCCATCGGGTCGTACTCCGGATCTCCGGGAGCAATCGTCGCGGTCCGGTTCTCCCGGCTGCCGTGCCGTCGCCCCAAAGACGCGGCGAACAATACTCAGCCCTTGCAAACCTGTCAACTCGGAATTTCTCGCTGATCTGTCCCATTTTGTTTGAGGGGCGGCCAGTCGCGCTCGATCGGGTGAAAACCGGTGTCGGAGCCCTTCGTTCGTCGCCGCGACCCTGGCTGCCTGACTGGCTTGGAATCCGTTACCATGCAACGCAGCCGCGGACTTCGACGGTTGGTTCCTGCGTTCTGAGGCCCTCGCGATGCTCGCTGACGACGTGGCCCGTCTGCTCGATGAGATGGGGACGCTCCTGGAACTCCAGGGAGAGAACCCATTCCGGTGCCGAGCGTATCATACGGCCGCCGATGCCGTTCGGGGCGTTGGGGGTGATTTGCACGATCTGATCGCCTCCGGGCGACTGGCCGCCGAGGTCCCCGGCATTGGTGAGACGATCCAGTCGAAGATCATCCAGCTGGTGACCACCGGGCGGCTCTCGGCCCTGGAGGAGCTTCGCGAGCAGATGCCGCCGGGCCTGGTGGCCTTGCTCCGGGTTCCCGGCCTCGGGCCAAAGAAGATCAAGGCCCTGCACGAAGCCCTGGCGATCACCAGCCTTGCCGATCTCCGCCGGGCGGCGGAATCGGGGGCGATTGCCGGGTTGAAGGGGTTTGGGGCGAAGACGCAGCAAAAGATCCTGGAAGGACTTGCCTTTGTGGAGTCGTCGGGCGACCGCATCTTGCAAAGCACGGCGCTCCGGCTGGTGACGCCGATCGTCGAGGCGGTGCGTCAGGCTCCCGGAGTGGAACAGGTTGAGGTTTGTGGGAGTCTGCGCCGCCGGGTGGAGACGATCGGCGATCTCGACGTGCTGTTCGCGGCGAACGACCCCGCGCCGGTACTCGATCTGTTCGTCGCGCTTCCCGAGGTGGCCGGCGTGCTCGCCCACGGGCCGACCAAGGCGAGCGTTCGCCTGGCCCGTGGCGTGCAGTGCGACTTGCGGGGGGTGACTCCCGCTCAGTTCCCGTTCGCCTTGCACTACTTCACCGGATCGAAGGCGCACAACATCGCCATGCGTCGTCGGGCGATTGCCCGGGGGCTCCGGCTCAATGAATATGCCCTGGAAGGCCCCGACGGGCCGATCCCTTGCCAGTCCGAGGCCGAATTGTTTGAGGCGCTGGGGCTGCACTTCATTCCTCCCGAACTGCGCGAAGACCACGGAGAGTTCGACCTGGCCGAGCGCGGCCCGATTCCCCCCTTGATCGAGCGAAGCGACCTGCGAGGCACCTTTCACTGCCATACCGACTGGAGCGACGGCGGCAACACCTTGCTCGAAATGGCCGAGGCCGCCCGGCAGCGCGGCCTGACCTATCTGGGAATCGCCGACCACTCCCGATCGGCCGGCTATGCCAACGGCCTGAGCATGGATCGGGTTCGTCGCCAGTGGGATGAGATCGATCGGTTGAACGAGACGTTTGGGCGGGAGTTCCGGCTGTTCAAAGGGATCGAGTGCGACATCCTGCCCGACGGGTCGCTCGACTATCCGGACGACGTGCTCGAAGGGTTCGATTATGTCGTCGCCAGCGTGCATTCCAGCTTTGGGCAGTCTCGGGACGTGATGACCGATCGAATTGTTCAGGCATTGCGCCATCCGCTGGTCACGATGCTCGGTCATCCGTCGGGCCGGCTGTTACTCCGTCGAGACGCCTATGCCGTCGATCTCGACGCGGTGATTGATGCGGCGGCCGAGGCCGGAACGATGATCGAGATCAACGCCAACCCGCACCGCCTCGATCTCGACGCCCCGCACGCCCGGCGGGCTCGCGAGCACGGGATCACGCTCGTCATCAACCCCGACGCCCACTCCACCGGGGGCCTCGATGACCTGGAGTTCGGCATCGGCGTTGCCCGACGCGCCGGGCTTGGACCCGAGCATGTTTTGAATACGGCAAGCCTCTCGGAGGTGGCTCGGCGGCTACGCAATCGTCGCTCAGGGTGATTGAAGGCAACGGTTCTTCCCAAGCCGGCGGTCGGCGCGACCTTGCGGGTCGGGCCGGGCCTTCTATAATGCAAGTAGGTTCATCCACAACGACGACTGAATCGCACGCCCGATTTGGGGAACGATGACGGACGTTCCGTGAACATCTTCCCCAGACGACGATGTCGCGACCGCCGGAACGACCGGGGCGTTCGACTTGCGCTCTGCTCGAAACTCGTTACGGGTCTGCCGACCGTCGAAACGCTCGCAATGCCCCTGTTGCACGATCGCCGGAACGGGTCAATTTGACCCTCACGCATGAGATTCGCGCCATGGCATTACCGAAATCGGATCAGCCTGATCGACGCCATTTTACCGTCGAAGAAGCCAATCGCGCCTTGCCGCTCGTGCGGGCGATCGTGGCCGATATTGTTCGTCAGTGGCAGGTCGTCAGTGACCTGGAGCAACGCCTGACCCCCGTGCTCGATCGTCGGCGGACCTCCCGTCCCGAAGACGACCCCTACGACGCCGAGCTGGAAAGCCGACGCGCGGAGCTTTCTGCCGAACAGGCGACGTTCCGACGCTATCTGCACGAGCTGGAAACCCTCGGGGTTGAGCTGAAAGGGGCCCACAACGGCCTCTGCGATTTCCCGAGTCTCAAGGACGGCCGCGAGGTCTACCTCTGCTGGAAGCTCGGCGAGCCCGAGGTGTCTCACTGGCACGAGCTGCATTCGGGCTTTTCCGGACGCTTGCCGATTGAAAGCGACGAACCCTCCACTGCGGCTCATTCGGTGTAATCGTGCCGATCGGCATCGCGATTTCTCCTCGTCGAGACCCGGCCGATGGCGCGACGACGTTCTCGGATGGTCCGGCGCGGGGTCGCCTATGCGATGCTCGCGGTGCTGATCGGCTCGGCCGTGACCTGGTTCCTCACTCGGGAATGGCTGCCCCGGACCCTCCGGATTGCGTCGGGCCACGTCGAAGGCCGTTACCATGAGTTCGCCCGACGGCTCGGCCCGGCCGTCGAGCGCAGACTCGGTCGACCTGTGGAAGTCCTGACTTCCGAGGGATCGCTCGCGAGTCGAGAGATGCTGTTGGCCGACGACCCCGACCGTCGCGCCGACCTGGCGATCTTGCAGGGAGGTTCGGTCTCGCTCCGCGGCCTGGTGATGATTGCCCCGCTGTTTCCGGACGTCGTGCATGTCGTCGCTCGGGCGGACCGAGGGATCGAGACGATTGAGGATCTGCGGGGCCGTTGCGTCGCGGTGGGAGATCCGGGGTCGGGCATGCAGATCAGTGCTCGACATCTGCTCGACCACTACGACCTCGAACTCGACGCCCGATCGGTCGGCTTCGAGCATCTTCAGTTCGACGACGAGCTGGACGCGGCGATCGTGACGACCAACTCCAGCAATCGTGCGTTGCGCCGATTGCTGGCCGAAGGGCAGTACGTCCTCGTTCCCGTCCTGGATGCCGAGGCGATCGCACTGATCCATTACCATTACCACGCGATCACCATTCCGCGGGGCCTGTTCTCCGAGACTCCTCGGATTCCTCCCGAGCCGGTGCCGACGATCGCCACGACCGCCTTTCTCGCCACTCGGGCCGATGCCTCCGCTCGGTTGGTCGAGGAAACGCTCGAAGCCCTCTACGCTGAGATCGGCCCCTGGGACTTCCCCGACCTTATTCCACGCTCCCAGGCGCTCGACTGGCAGCCGGCGCCGATGCATCCGAATGCTCGGGCCTTCTTCGATCCGTTCGATCATCTCGGCTGGACGGCCACGGTGCTCGAATCCCTCTCGGCGCTCAAGGAATTACTCTTTGCGATGGCCGCTGGCGCTTACCTGATCTGGGACCGCTGGCGACGGGTCCGGGAACGCGAGACGCAGGAGGAAGTGCGTGCCCAGAAGGAACGCCTCGACCTGTTCCTCGAACAGACTGCTGCGATTGAACGCGAGCAGATGGATACCGACGACCCGCGCCGCCTCCGCGAACTGCTCGACCGCGTTGTCCGCATCAAGCTGCACGCCCTCTCGCAGTTCACCCACGAAACGCTCCGAGGGGATGGCACCTTCGCGCTGTTCTTGCTCCAGTGCAACAACCTGACCAACGTCATCCAGCTCAAGATCGTCACCGCCACCATGCGCCAGCGGCGCTG
Organism: Tautonia marina; assembly: GCF_009177065.1. Lineage (NCBI taxonomy): Bacteria > Pseudomonadati > Planctomycetota > Planctomycetia > Isosphaerales > Isosphaeraceae > Tautonia > Tautonia marina. The sequence continues at coordinate 119,526 of NZ_WEZF01000018.1, read as the reverse complement.
ACCAGCCGAAGGACTCGGCGTCCCCTGATCGAAGCCGCAGACAAAGGGTTCCATCCCTCCCGCTCGGGCTCGGGAATCGCTAGACTTAATCCCGTGTTCGTGGCCGAAGGCGATTCTCGACGGGAGGAGTGACGATTCTTATGCGGCGCGTGGTGACCATTGATGGGCCGGCCGGCTCGGGGAAAAGTACCGTGGCCCGGATCGTGGCCGACCGGCTCGGCTGGAGGCTGCTCGATACGGGGGCGATGTACCGCTCGGTGGCCCTGGCCGCCTTGCGAGCGGGGATCGACCTGGCCGACGAGGAGGCCCTCGGCGCGCTGGCTGGTCGTGTCACCGTGACGATGCCTCCGGGGCAGGTCTTGCTCGATGACCAGGACGTAACCCGCGAGATTCGCACGGTCGAGGTCACACGAGTCACCCGATTCGCCGCCGAGAACCCTCGCGTGCGCCAGGTGCTCGCCTCGTGGCAACGGGCCTTTGCCGCCGAGAACGACACGATTACCGAGGGCCGCGATCAAGGGACGATCGTCTTCCCCGACGCCCCTTGCAAGTTCTTTCTCACCGCCGACCCGACCGAACGGGCCCGCCGCCGTCACGCCGAGTTCCTCCAGCGTGGCGAGTCCATTTCGTTCGAGGACGTGCTCCGCGACCAGCTGCGACGCGACGCCGAAGACACCGAACGCGCCATCGCCCCCTTACGTCCAGCCGACGATGCAACCCTGATCGACACGACCGGCCGGACCATCGACGAGATCGCCACGATCGTCGAGACCGCGGCCCGTCGCTGTTCGGGCGAGACATGCTTTCCGGAGCCTCCACAGTCATGACTGCCCCCGAATCGGCCACACCCTCGACGCGCCGCCGCGACCCGGACGAGGTTCCCCGGTTTGATCGCCCGTGGTCTCGACGGGTCGGCTACCGCTTCACTCAGTGGCTCATCCGAGCATTTGCGGCCTGCTACGGCGGGTTCCACGTTTCGGGGCAAGAGAATGTCCCGGAACGCGGAGCGGCCTTGCTCGTCTCGAACCACATGAGCTTCTGGGATGTCCTGGTGCTGGGCAGCGGGGTGCGCCGCCCGGTGAACTTCGTGGCGCGGTCATCGCTCTTTTCACCGAAATTTGGGGGCTTCCTCCGGTTTTACGGTGCCTTCCCGATCCAGCGAGACGGCTTCGGATCGCAGGGGTTCAAGGAAACCCTTCGCCGGCTCAAGGCCGGTGGCATCGTTACGTTCTTCCCCGAAGGAACCCGATCGCCCGACGGCACGCTCCAGGAGTTAAAGCCCGGCATTGCCGCCCTGGCGACCCGAGCCCGCGTGCCGATCATCCCGGCCGGGATCGCCGGCACGTTCGAATCGTGGCCCCGCGATCAAAAACTTCCCCGCCCTTACCCGCTTCGCTTGCACCTCGCGCCGAGCATCGCTCCCGAGGAACTCGACGGCCTCTCGCCCGAGGACGCGACCCAGTTGATCCGGGAACGACTGGAACAGGCGATTGAGGTCGCTCAGCAGGCGTTGCCTCCCGCCAAGCGGCGAGCGATCAAGGGCTCATGATCACTTCGGAAAATTCCGGTTGGCCGATTCGGGCCGTTCGGGTACAGTCCCCCGCCGGCCGGATGGCCCCGCCACGTCTTCCGATCTCCCTCTGTTGAGCGTTCTGAGCGCGCGGCCCAAAATCCAAACCGGCCGATCCCCGGAATCGACCCGAGTGAGCCTCAGAGCGAGCAGGACGGCTCGCCCACTCACCCGGCACCCGGCCCGGGGCGGACCCTCCCTCGGCACAGGAGATCGCCATGCGACGCCCCTCGACGTCGCGCCGCCCCGGTCCCGCGGGACGGGCCCTGGCCCTCGCCAGCCTGGCCCTCGCGACCGGTTGCACGCACAATCACTACTATGGCACCTCCCCGGCCTATGTGGTTCCGGGAGAAACCGTCATCCTCGACGACGTTTGCGAGATCCCCAGCCGGGTCGTCACGCAGAGCCCCTCGCTGGTGGCTCGGGCCGAGGCCCCGCGCTCGTCCGTCTCGGCCGAGCCCGACCTGGTGACCAGCAACTCCCGATCCTCTCGGGTGGTCATCAGTCGTCCCAGTTCCGGCCCGATGGCCGGCGGCGGCTGGAATCCCCTCAGTCGCAACCCGAGACTGGTGACGACCGAGGTGCAAGGCGGGGCCGACGAGTCGCTCGTCCGCTGAGAGTTCCCCGACCCCTGAGGAGTCCGTCACGTCCATGCCCCGTCGTCGAGACTCGTTCCAGGCCGCGCGCTGCCTGATTACCGGAGCATCGTCCGGAATCGGTGCCGCCTTCGCTCGATTGCTGGCCGCCGACGGCGCCCGACTGGTCGTAACCGGTCGATCGGCCGATCGCCTCGCAACAGAGGTCGAGCATCTGAAGGCCGCCGGTGCCTCCGCCGATCAGATCCTTGCCGTTCCCGCCGACCTGACCGACGCCGACTCCCGCCGGTCGCTCCTCGATGCCACGGCCGAGCGGTTCGACGGTGCCCTCGATCTGGTCATCAACGCCGCCGGGGTCGGGGCCTATGGGCGGTTCGAGTCTCACGCGCCCTCGGTGATGCGTGATGTCTTCGAGATCAACGTCTTCGCCCTGGCCGAAATGTGTCGGGGGACCTTGCCGATGCTCCGCCGAGGCGATCGCCCCTCGTTGCTCAACATCGGCTCCATTGTCGCCCGCCGCGGCTTGCCCGGCCGACCCGAATACTCGGCCAGCAAGTTCGCCGTTGCCGGCCTGACCGAAGCCCTCCGCGCCGAGTGGACGATCGACGGCATCCACGTCATGCTCCTCAACCCCGGTTTCACCACCACCGGATTCGAGCGCAACGTGGTTGTCCACACCGCCATCTACAAAACCGAATCTCACCGCAGCATGCCCCCCGACGCCGTTGCCCAGGCCGGACTCCGCGCCTTGCGTCGCGGTCGCCGCGAGCTGACCCTGACCTCCCGAGGACGCCTGCTTCTGGCCGTCAATCGCATCGTTCCCGGCTTCGTCGACTGGGGCTTCGGCCGCTGGACCCGACGGCTCTACGCCGATGCCCCCGCCCTCGCCGCCGCTGAGCAACGCGCGACCAATTCCGCCCCGCCCGACGCTTCCTCCTCCTGAGAATTTGCCATCAGCGCTCCCTTGCCGCTAGAATACCTTCTCACGATTCCCTCGGGCGATTAGCTCAGCTGGTTAGAGCGCCTGTTTTACACACAGGATGTCGGGGGTTCGAATCCCTCATCGCCCACTTCGCCCGCTTGGTCTCCTTCACAAGCTCGTCCCAGGGGGGCGCATCACCAGGAGGGTGATGGAGGAGGCAGGCTGATGGAATCCACCGAGATCGGCAAAGCGGCGATTGTCACCGGTGCGGGGTCGGGCATCGGGCGAGTGACGGCCCTTGCGTTACTGGCTGAGGGCTACTCGGTCGCGCTCGCGGGACGACGGGCCGAGGCCCTGGAAGAAACGGTCGAGCGCGCCGGGGAAGCGCGATCGCGGGCGATTGCCGTGCCGACCGACGTGACCGATCCCGACTCCGTTCAAGCACTCTTTGAGGCCACGAACCGGGCGTTCGGCCGCATCGACCTGCTGTTCAACAACGCGGGGACGGGGGCTCCGGCGGTTCCGCTCGAAGACCTGACGCTCGATCAGTGGCGGCGGGTCATCGACGTGAACCTGACCGGCACGTTCCTTTGCACCCGAGAGGCGTTTCGATTCATGAAACGTCAGGAGCCGCAAGGGGGGCGGATCATCAACAATGGATCGGTGTCGGCTCACGTGCCGAGGCCCCATTCCGCCCCATACACGGCGGCGAAGCACGCAATTACGGGGATGACCCGCTCGACCGCCCTCGACGGCCGAGCGTTCGGCATCACCTGCGGTCAGATCGACATCGGCAACGCCGCCACCGAGATGACCGCCCGCATGCAGGGCGGTGTCCGACAGGCCGACGGTTCCATCGCCACCGAACCGACGATCGACCCCGAACACGTCGCCCGAGCCGTCCTTTATATGTCCAGCCTGCCGCCGGAGGCCAATGTCCTATTCCTGACCGTCATGGCCGCCGGGATGCCGTTTGTCGGCCGGGGCTGAGCACGTCAGGATTGTCGTCGAGCAATCGTCCGGGAGCAGCGATCGACGCAACGCTGGCGACGATCAGGCTCCCGGACGTTCGTGGATCAATCGAGATGTTCATCCCTGGAAGCGTTGCGACCCGTTCGCGGATCGGTGCGGGCCGTAATCGACCGTCACTACAATAGGCATTGCCTGATGAGGTCCGCCGAGCAGGGCAGACGAGGCAGCCTGTGGGCTCGCGGCGATCGGGAAGGAGACCGGCACGGCGCGAGATCGCCGGGTGGCCAGTGCTTCCACAAGTTGCCTGACCCGTTCATTCGGCAGGAACGACGCACAGCCAACGAGCATGATCAGGCCGAACGTCCACATGCCCAGGCAGGCGCCGATGCCCAGGTGCATCGCCGTGCCTCCGGCGAGCATCACCGGCCGCCAGTTCCGGTTCCAGATCAAGGCGCAGAAGAAGATTTCCCAGAGGATCGTCGTGTGGGTCGCCAGGTTGATCAGCAATGGATGCCCGGCCAGCCAGGTCATATCCATCGACTGGTATTCCAGGTTCGCAAACGCCAGCCACATCGCCTCGCCGTTCCACCAGGCCAGCCCCTGGAGTTTCGAAATCCCGGCGAAGAAGTAGATCGTGCACATGTGCACTTGAATTAACCGCTTGCCCAGGTTTGCCCGGGAACTGGGGGCGGCCTGTGTCACCCCTCGGCGCCGGGCTCGCCAGCGATCGACCGAGACGGCGCGGCCGGCATCGCCGATCGTCAGATACAGCGTGAGCATCACGTTGATCTGATCAAGGCCGAACAGGGCTTCAGGCGTTCGATGGGCGAACGAGATGGCGATGATCAGGGAGAGGACCGAGGTCACTCGCGTCCAGAGCCCCACGGTGAACATCGCCAGAATGAGCATCGAGAGACCGTAGGCGGTCCACATCCATTCGGGCTCGATCCACCACCAGAACGAATAGGCGAACTGGTATTCCTGGAGCGTGCGGACCAGTTCGACACTGAGCCAGGCGTCGGGGCCGAAGAAGTCGTTGAGGGCCAGGCCCCAGACGGCGTGAGTGTAGAGCAACATCAGGCCGGCGAGCACGCGAAGCACGCCGAGCAAGGTCGGGTCGGCCGGTGCGAACCAGAAGCGGTTCCAACCTTCGGAGATGGCCCGCAGGCGATCTCGAACGGCCTCAACGGCAAGGCTCACTGCTCGTCCCATTGGTACACCCCCAGCGGTTGCTCGACGTAACTGGCCGGGTCATCCAGGCGAACGCCTTCCAGAACCATCTCACGGGTCGGCAAGTAGTGGGTGATTTGCGACAGGCTCACCCGATCGGCGCCGTATTTCGTCCCGATGTGGCGGGCGAACGACTCGTGCCAGAGTTCTCGCAGTTCGGGATCGGTCCCCGCCATGTGTTCCGAGAGCATGAAGTGGCGGTGATAAAGCAATCGCGGGCCGATGTCCCGGTTCGGGATCTGGCCGGTCACGACGGTGCCGTCTTCTCGCTCGGCCACGTAGCCGAGCAAGGTGCTCTCGGCCGGCTCGGGGGCGAAGAAGTGGTAGCCGTGGTTCAGGAAGAGCAGTTGCAGATACGGGTGAACGACGTCCCAGGCCGTCCGGGCCAGGTCCGACGAGGGAGTCACCGAGGCCGGGGCGATGATGATCGCCGAGACATGCAGCACCAGCCAAAGGTTGACCGCCCACCGCAAGGTGCGCCTCCCGATCCGTCGAGGAGGAGGGCAGGCGTCTTGGCCCAGCCCATCAGCATCACGATCGCGGTCGCGATCCGAATCGACGTCCATTTCGAGACCTCCGTGATCGATCCGATCCAAATCCCTTTGCCCAACGACCCGAACCCGGGGACTCTCTCGATCGTCTTGCGACGGCACCGAGGATGAGCCTCCCGGGTCGGATCCGTTCTCAATCGATCACCCTACGGCCGATCAGCGACCGGCGAGGACGACCGAGCCGTCGAGATCGACGGCCACGTTGACCTCTTCACCCGGGTTGACCCGAGCTTCGACCGTCTCAGAGACGATCTGACCGTTCCGTTCGAGTTCAACCCGAACGTTGGTGACGAACAGTTCACCCTCGGCGATCGGCGGGGTGACGAACCGACGCTCGGCGCCGGTCAGCGTCATCAGCTGATCCTGGAGGTACACCTTGGCATCGGCCGGAACCGAGATGTTCAGCACGCCGTTCTGAGCAACCGGAACGTACTGAGGAGCAGCCTGAGGAGCCGCGACCGGGGCGGCCGGGTAGTATCCGCCGGCCGAGCCGTACGATCCACCGTCGGAGGCGTAGCCGCCGCTCGACCCGCCGCTCGATCCGTGAGAACCGCCGCTGGAGCCGCCGCTCGATCCGCCGCTGGAGCCGTGGTGCTTCTTGAACAGGCCGCCACCGTGCGATCCGCCGCTCGACCCGCCGCTGGAACCACCGCTGGAGCCGTGGCTGGTCTTGGTCAGGCCGTGCGATCCGCCGCTGGAGCCACCGCTCGATCCGCCGCTGGAGCCGTGGTGCTTCTTGAAGAGGCCGCCACCGCTGGAGCCGTGGTGCTTCTTGAACAGGCCGCCACCGTGCGATCCGCCGCTCGACCCGCCGCTGGAACCACCGCTGGAGCCGTGGCTGGTCTTGAACAGGCCACCGCCGTGCGAACCACCGCTGGATCCGCCGCTCGATCCGCCGCTGGAGCCGTGGTGCTTCGAGAAGAGGCCGCCACCGTGCGACCCGCCGCTGGAGCCGTGCGACCCGCCGCTGGAGCCGTGCGACCCACCGCTCGATCCGTGCGATCCACCGCTGGATCCGTGTGATCCACCGCTGGATCCGTGCGACCCGTGACCAAACAGCCCGGCCAGCGCCACATGAGGCACGCCGAGTGAAAGGGCTCCGAGGCAAGCAACCGAGAACGCCGATCGGCGAAGCATTGAGATCATCCCGTAATTCCTCCGCATATGCGAATTGCGAACCGAAGAGTCCGACCCAGATGCCATCACGAACCACCAAGCCCGGTGACCGAAGGAGTCCGACCGACATGGCCCGTTCCGCACGAACAACCACGCCTGCCGAGAACCGCCTTTATCCGGACCCGGTCGGGAGCTGCCCGGCCTCGCCTCGACCACCAAGGCGTTCCGGGCTTGATACGGTGAGACATCCACCCCAACACGGAGGGTGGAGGTCAGGACACCTTCGAGTTGTAAAACTGGGATGCCTGGGTGCCCTGCACAGCTAGAAAATACGAGGGCATTTGCGTTGAGTCAAACGGTTAGGGTCAGTTTGGTGAAAAATTTCCAAAAGCAAGCCAGGAAAACGGGAGGGTTTGGTAAGACCTGGGCGCAACCCCGAATCGTCACCCAGCCCGTTGGCTTCCGAGGGGGTGGGCAGGAAAAGGGCTCAAGGACCCTGCATTGAGCGGCCGGGGGGGCGAACCGGGGACGCAGAACAATCGCCCGACCGTGTCCAGGGGCCGACCGGTCGGGCTCTCTGCGTTTGAGGACGATCAAGGGCGGGGCGCCCCGGTCCTTTTCACGAGGTGAAGTGGTCCGCAAGCGGGGCCGGAACGGGACGGCTCGTGCGGGACTCGGGGGCGATGGTCACGAGTGTTACGACCGCATCGGCGGCGATGGTTCCGTCTGCCTTCCGGATTTCCTGCCGAAGCGCGAAGCTGGTCCGGCCGAGCCGCTCGGGCCGGGTCACGATGGTCAACCGCTCCCCCTGACGGCACTCCTTGCGAAAATTCAGGTTCAGGTTGACCGTGACCGTGATCGCTCCGAGCCCCAGCAAGGTGTCGTAGTCGAGCCCGTGCTGCTCGTACCAGTCTTCTCGGCCCCACTCCAGGTAATCGACGTATTTTCCGTTATTCACATGGCCGTTCACGTCGATTTCCGTTGGGCGAACGACGATCTCGATCGAGGTTTCCATGGGTCCTTGGGGCGCTCAGGGGGCAGTGGAAGGTGATTCGGCAGGCCGCGAGTCGTGTCGGTGCGTGGTGTGGGCGACCTCGTCGTTGACGGGGCCTGAGGCCAAAGGCACAGATCAAATCACGACCGGTGCCGCTTGGCCTTCTCCGCTCACGAGGTCTCCTCCTCTGCGGAGAACTCGGCGAGGAACTGTTCGAGCGGAGGCCGTCGCAGATGGTCGCCCGATCGGAGTTGAAAGGCCGAGGCGACCGCCAGCAATGTTGTCTCGTCGTACAGTCGGCCCGTGAAGGTGATCGAGCCGGGGCCGTCTCGACCGTCGATGTCCTTCATCCCAAAGGGAAGCACTGCCGTCGGGTGGCCGGTCAGATTGGTCAAGGCCAGGTCGTCGGCGTCGCAGACGTACAGATCGACCGTCTCCATTAGTTCAGCCATGGCTCGCATGAGCAAGGTGCGGACCCGGGCCGCGCGCAGGTACTCGACGGCCGGAATAAACTGCCCGCGCCGGAAGGTGATCGGCCAGCTATTGAGCCCCTCGGTGATGCTCGCCCGCGTCAAGGCATCGAAGACCGTGGCCGCCTCGGTGCCGAGCATCAGGGTAATGCTCGACGTCGGGTACTGGTCGGGCAGGGCGATGGGGACAAGGGTGACCCCCAGGTCTCGCAAGATCGCCAGTTCCGGTCGATCGTCGGCCGAACGTTCCGGATCCTCAAGGTAGCCGACCCGCAGTTTGGGTAGGCTGACCTTGGGTGGCCAGGCAAACGGCTGGTCCATGGCGCCCGAGTCAAACCCGTCCGAACCGTGAATTGCGTCGAGGATCAGGGCACAGTCTTCGAGCGATCGGGCGATCGGGCCGACCTTGTCCATCGTCCACGACAGGGTCATGCAGCCGTGTCGGCTCACCCTGCCAAACGTCGGCCGCAACCCCGAGGCACCACATGCGCGACACGGCGAGACGATGCTGCCGAGCGTTTCGCTGCCGATTGCGAACCCGACCAGGCCCGCCGCTGAAGCCGACGCCGACCCGGCCGACGAGCCGCTCGATCCCCGCCTCGGGTCCCAGGGGCTGTTGGTCCGACCGCCGAACCAGCGGTCTCCCATCGCCAGCGCGCCGAGCGAGAGCTTGGCCACCATCACCGCCCCCGCCTCCTCCAATCGGGCGGCCACGGTCGCTTTGGTGTCGAGCTGTTGATCCTTAAACGGCGGCGCTCCCCAGCTCGTCGGATAACCGGGGTAGGCCATCAAATCCTTGGCCCCCCAGGGAACGCCGTGCAAGGGGCCTCGGTACTGTCCCGCGGCCAGTTCCGCGTCGGCGCGCCGGGCCTGTTCCCGAGCGGTTTCCTCGGTCAGCGTGACGACACACTTCAACATCGGATCGAACCGCTTGAGCCGCTCAAGATACAGCTCGGTCAGTTCGATCGACGAGACCTTCCGCGATCGGATCAGGCTGGCCAGTTCGGTCACGGGCAGGAAGGCGAGGTCCTCGTCCGATGCCGGCCGCTCAAGGGTGTGCCATTCGCTCGGCTCGGCCTGATTGCGGCGAATCTCGGCCGCGGGGCGCAGGTCCGGGTCTGGCAGGAAGGTCAGGGCCGGGGGCACGTCGTAATCGACCGGCACGGCCCGCAGTTGCCGGAAATCGGCCAGCGCCCGCATCAGGGCATTGGAGATGCTCGCCCGCTCATCGTCGTTCAGTGCCAGTCCGGAAATCCACTCGGCCTGGGCGATCAATTCGGGAGTGACCATCACTCCCTCTCCCACCCCCGCCGCCAGCGCCCGATGAAACGTCGCCGAGCCGATCCCGAGCGCCCCCAGCGCTTTCAGGACGGCCCGGCGATGCAACCCTCCTCGCCCCTCACCTTCGGATCGAACGTCATCCCCAGCCAGTTCACCGCAATTGCTGTGCATCATGGGTGCCTTTGTCAACGTGCAAGAGAAACGAAGAGGGGCGAGCCACGGAAGGATGATCAGTGCGAATCAAAACATGAAATTAAGTGAAGTTTTTCGCGATTCACCCTGGCTGACCTCCTCATCCGGCCTTCGGCCACCCTCTCCCCCCTAATCGGGGGCGAGGGCCGTGGTGAGGGGGCAGTGCCGGGGGCGCGAGAACGGTCCTTAAAGACTCTTCAAAAACGCGATCAGATCCGCCAGGTCTTCCCCTCTGAGCGGTTCCTCAAGTTGATGCTCATGTTCTGTGAAGACGTCTTCGAGCCTGTTTGCCTGTCCGTCGTGAAAGAACAGTCGCCGTCGGCCAACCCCTCGGAGCGACGGCGGGTTGAACGCGGTCTGGCCTTGCTCGTCGCTCAGGCCCACGTCGTACACCTGGGCCGAGGTATAAACCGGCGCCGTGTGGCAGCGGTCGCACCGTAAGGAGCGGAACAGATTCGCCCCCCGGGCGACCGCCTCGGCGTCGTACGAAGGATGCTCCGGAGGGGTCAGGGCAGGGGGAGGGCCGAACGATCGGAGAAAGGCTTCGATTTCCGTCGCCTCGTCGTCATAGAGCGGATACCCCCTCATGCTTGAGGCAACCGACTTCTTGATCTGGTCTCCCAGAACCTCGATTCCCCCGTCCCATGCCCAGGGCTCCGTCTCACCGACGCCCAGCAACGAGAGGGTGCGCTTCGGGGTCCCGTACGAATCATCGCCGAGCGTGTCGGCCATCTGGCCGTTGGCGTGGCCGTCGGTGTGGCAACTATGGCAACTCATCCAGCCGTCGTGTGAGAGGCTCGCGTCATAAAATCGCAAGCGGCCCAGGCGAACCGGGTCGGGCTCGGGGACCGGGCCGAGGGAGATCGATACCGGCTTCGATCCATAGGCCAGGGTGACGATCGAAACCGAATCGCCGAAGGCATTGGCCACCGCAATCTGATCGGAATTCGGCAGCCGGACCATCGCCACCGGCCGACGCCCGACCGTGACCCGCTGCCCAATCGAGCTCCCCTCGGGGCCGAACGCGACCCTGTTGACTCCGCCCAGAGCCACGGCGATCCGCCCTCCCGGAATCGCCAGCACGCCGTTCGGGTCCCCCGCGCCGTCCCCCACATCGCTCAGGTGCTGACGGGTGCTCGCCGCGTGCAGGTCGGCATCCGGGTCGAGCAGGGCCGTCATCGGAATCGTCCGCAACATGCTGCCAATAAATCCGGCCCAGTGAATATCATTCATGTCGGTGCGTGCCGACCGATTCAGAATCTGATGGGTGATCAGGAGCCGATCCCCCTCAATGCTTTGCACCATGCCTCGGATGTTGTGCCCAGGCAGTTCCCGGATCGACTCCACCGCTCCGGCGTTCCCGTCCACCACCGCCAGATGCCCGCCGAACGCGTCGGCCACGACCACACGACCGTCCCCGATCGTCAGCACGTTCCTCGGCTCGAACGGTAACCCGACCGTGTGCCCCACCCGCAACGGCCGATCCGCCTCGCTCATCTCAAGGATCGTCAGTGTTCTCGACCAGAGCGACGCGACGAACGCCCGAGCGCTATCCGGCTCGATCGCCACTCCCACCGGCGTGTCCGCGATCGTCAGGCGATCGACGACCGAGAGGCTTGGCCCCTCGACTGTCATCAAGACGGCCTCGTCCTTCTCCTCATCGACCGCCAGCAGAAACCGGCCATCCGGCGTCGCCGCCAGGGCGGAAAGGGCGGCACCAACCGGCTCCTCGTGAGCGACCACGAACCGTTGCGTGTCGATGACCGAGACGGTTCCGCTGCCTCGGTTCGCCACGTAAAGCCATGATCCCTCGGGGGAAACGGCCAGCGCGACGGGTTCTCGCCAGCGCAACTCCGGAGCCGAGGTCGACGGATCGGACGGGTCGCCCTCCCGAGGATTCCCCGCGATGCTGACCGGCGGAACGAGCAACAGAAGAGAGAACGCGATCAGGGCAGACGCCGCGATCGTCTCGGATCGCCAAGGGTTCATGCGGTCGGGCTCCCTGGGGCCTTTGCGGTGCAACGGGTCAACCGGAGCGGGCGATTTGAGAACGATTCTACGCGGAATCGTCCCCCATGCCCACGGCTTCGCCGCCGGACCCTCGCCGATCGCTCGGCCTCGATCCCGTCTGACCGATTGCGTCACGTCCTTCGATTCGCCACGATGGCGGGATCGCCGCTCACCTCTCCCGCGCAGGATCAACCCGGATCGGCGGATCATGCGGCGGCGGCTCGATCCCATTCCGACGCCCCCCAGAGATTTCCTTGCCATGATTCGATGCGCCCCCCTGACGCCCGCGGGTGTCGTCCTGCTGCTGGCCATCTGTCCCTGTCTCCACGCGCAAACGTCGCTCGATGAGCGATTGGACCCGCTGCTCCAGTCGCACCAGGGGAAGGTCTCCGTCGCGGTCGAGCACCTGGAGTCGGGCGAAACCTATCGCAAGGACGCCGAGCGTCCGATGCCGACGGCCAGCCTGATCAAGTTCCCCGTCATGGTCGAAGCCTACCGCCAGGCCGCTGAGGACGGGCTCGATCTGAACGATCCGGTCACCCTGACCGAAGAGGACAAGGTCCCCGGCTCGGGAGTCTTGACGTACCACTTCTCTGCGGGGGCCTCGTTTCCGCTCCGCGACGCGATCCGCCTGATGATCGCCTACTCCGACAACACCGCGACGAACCTCGTGGCCGACGCCATCGGCCTGAAATCAACCGCCGACACGATGGAGCGCATGGGCCTGCCGAACACGAAGCTTCACTCAAAGGTCTACCGCCGCGATACCTCCGTCTTCCCCGACCGCAGCCCCGAGTTCGGCCTCGGCAGCACCACGGCCGACGAAATGATCACCCTGCTCAAACAGCTTCACGCCCGCGAACTCGTCAGCGCTGACGCCTCCGAGCAAATGTACGAACATCTGCTCAACTGCCAGGATGACAAACTGTTCAAGCGCTTTCTCCCCTCCGGCACGAAGGTGGCGCACAAGACCGGGGCGGTGAACCAGGTTCGCACCTCGGCCGGAATCATCGAAACCCCCGGTGGCCCCGTTGCTCTCTGCGTCCTGACCTCCGAGAACGAAGACACCCGCTGGACCGAGGACAACGCCGCCGAACGCCTGATTGCCCGCGTCGCTCGAGAAGTGTACGACCACTTCAACCGCTTGCCGGAAGAGACCGAAGACACCGACGACGCTCCCGAGACGATCCGATTCGGCGCCAACGGCTCGGCCGTCGAGGCACTCCAGCGCCGTTTGAACGCCGCGCTCGATCCCTCCCCCGGCCTCTCGGTCGATGGCGACTTCGGCCCGGCGACTCAGTCGGCCCTCCTCCGCTTCCAGAAGCTCCGCAATCTGCCCACCAGCGGCAATGCCGACCCGGAAACCCTCGCGGCTCTCGGCACCGAACCGCTCGAAGACCCGCCCGTCCCCTCTCCCGAGGAAGTCAACAACCAGGTCGAGGAGAAGGCCGAGCCCGACCCGATCGACGGCCCTCCCTTTGTCACCGCGAAGGCCTGGGCTATCATCGACGCCGACTCCGGCGAGCTGCTCGGCGGCGCAAACGAAGACACGGCGCTCGACATGGCCAGTACCACCAAGATCATGACCGCTCTGGTTGTCCTCCGCCTGGCCGAGGAAGACCCGGGCATCCTCGACGAGGTCGTCACCTTCTCCGAGCGGGCCGACCGCACGACCGGATCGACCGCCGGCGTCCGCGCCGGTGAGCGTCTGACCGTCCGCGAACTGCTCTACGGCCTGATGCTCCCATCCGGCAACGATGCCTCTGTTGCCCTCGGCGAGCATTTCGGCGCCCGACTCGGTCCCATCGAAGACGACCCGAACGAGGTCGATCCCCTTCCTCGCTTCGTCGCCTCCATGAACCGCCTGGCGATCGAGCTGGAACTGGCCGAAACCCGCTTCGCCAACACCCACGGTCTGACGGCTCCAGGACACCATGCCAGTGCCCTGGATCTCGCCCGACTGGCTCGGGTCGCCCTGGAGAACGAACGGTTCGCCGAGATCGTCTCCACCCGGCAGCGCGGCTGCACCCTGTTCGACACCGACGACACGCCTCGCAACGTCGTCTGGCGGAACACCAATCGACTCTTGCCAACAGAGGGATATGACGGTGTGAAGACCGGCACCACCAGCGCCGCCGGTGCCTGCCTCGTCGCCCGAGGCTCGCGAGGCGATGACCAGGTGATTACCGTCGTCCTCGGCAGCACCTCGGCCGATGCCCGCTACACCGACGCCCGCAACCTGTTCCGATGGGCCTGGACCACCCTCGGCCACTCCGCCGACGCCCTTGCCACCGAGGCTGCTGCCGGCCGTTGAGTTGTGTGGTTGTGTTGATGCGATCCCGGTTTTCTACCCTCTCCCCTGCTGCGGGGGAGAGGGTGGCCGAAGGCCGGCTGAGTGGGCCGAGGGTGCAGGAATCTCGATCCTCGTGCGAATCGCCCGCGGAGACGATGCGTGTCATGATCGACGACGATCCCGACGATTTCGGCCGCCCCGGTGCTCCCGGCGTCCGCGTTTCCGCAGGAGACGACGACCCCACGCCGGTCGCCCTCTGGTACGGTACGTTCGATGTCATCCTGCGCGGCCTGCATGATCTCTGGTGGTGCGACCGTCGGATCAAGCGACTGAAGCTCTTGAGCGACTGGATCGCCGACCGAGGGCTGTTTGATCCCGAAGTCGGGCGATCCGTGCTCAACGACCCGGCCGAAACCTTGGCCGCGTTCCGATTGCTCCGCGATCGGTTCGCCCGAGGCCCAACCGAGCCCGGCGACGAGGTCGATGCCGCCCTCGTCGCCCTGATCCGTTGCCTGACCGAGGCGATTGCCCACGATCAGCCGGTTGTGTGGGATCGGATCTGAGCCGACCGCATCAGGCGCTGGCCGCCGCCGCCGCGTGGGAAGCAAACACCGAGGCATCCGGAATCGCCAGATCCGCCCGGCTGATGGTCGGGGCCGACCACGTCGGCAGGTCGCAGAGTCCCCCACCGCAATAGGTGTGATGCCAGAGCTGCGTGGCCACGACCATCGTCAAGCTCAGGTCCATCCCCCCTTGCCTCGGGGTCACTCGGGGGAACCACCGGCGTCGGGCGACTTCCGCCGCGACGGCCTCGGCATCAAAGAATCCGGTTCGGCGGAGCGATTCGGGGCTGAGCAACTGGTCAACCCATCCCGGCCGGTGCGGGCCCAGGAAGGTCCTCGACAGGCTGGCGCGGAACATCTCCTTCGGTCGGCTCGCGGTTTTTTCGCCGATCGGGCTCGGCAAGACGCGCCGAGCGACCTGGCGGAGCAGCCATTTATCCGTCTTGCCGCGCAGCTTGTATTCCGGGGCCAGGGCGGCACAGAAGGCGGTCACGTCTTCATCGAGCAGGGGATACCGCGTCTCGACCGAGGCGTTCATCGCCACTCGGTCACCCTTTCCGGCCAGCAGCAGGCCGGGCAGCATGACCTTGTATCCGAGGTACAGGGATTGATGCAGCGGGTGCCAGTGCCCGAAGCGATCGTGAGCAATCCCCATGTCCTCGCCGTAGGCACTATATCCCTCAAGGGACGACCACATCGACTCCGAATAAACGCGAGCACGCGATTGCCCGAGCATGTCATAAAGTTCTTGCTGCGCGACCCGAGCCCCGCGAACCGGGAACCTCGGATTGCGCGCTCTCGGGTCGGTCGAGATGCGGTTCAGGAACCATTCTCGGCCGATCCGGGGGAGGGTTTCTCCCCATCGGGCCTTGAAGCGATCGCGCATGGCGTGCATTCGGTGCCACGGATAGCCGGCCATCGCCTCGTCGGCCCCCTCGCCGGTCAGGGCAACTTTGTAGCCGTTTTGATGCACCGATTGCGCCAGGCGAAGCAAGGTGGCGCAGGCGGTATCCATCACCGGCATCTCGGCGGCGACGATCAGCTCGGGATACGTCTCGGCGATCCGAGCCTTCGACATTTCCACCAGCGTCAACGGAGATCCCACCCCGGCCGCCGCCTCGCTCGCCTTGGTCCGTTCGTCTGGACCGGCGCGGTCGAGCGCGACCGAAAACGAGGGCAGGGGGGTGCCCCGCTCCTGCCCGGCCACGCCCAGCACGATGGCCGAATCGAGGCCACCGCTGATGTAGCTGACCACCGGCACATCCCCGCGCAATCGGCGGCGGACGGCGTTGCGGATCAACCCTTCGAATTCCTCGATCAGCCCCTCGACGTTGTCTTCTCGTCGCTCCTCGCCCGCATCGGGGAATTCCAGATCCCAGTAGCACACGACATGCTTACGCCCCGATTCCGCGTCGACCCGCAAGAAATGTCCGGGGGGCAAGAGATGAACGTCTCGAAAACAGGTGCGCTGGATGCTCGCTGAGAAGGTGTTGAAGAAGGAGTCCAGCCCCTTCGGATCAGGGATCGGATCGACTAGCCCCGACGCCAGCAGGGCCTTGATCTCCGAGCCCCAAAGCAGCCAGCCATCCCGCTCGGCATAAAACAAGGGGCAGATGCCCACGCGATCACGAGCCAGGTGCACGGTCCGATGGTTGCGGTCCCAGAGCGAGACGACAAACTGCCCCTTGGCGGTGCGGAAGGCTCCCTCGCCGTAGTCTTCGAACAGGTGGACCCAGATCTCCGTGTCGCATCGTGACTGGAGTCGGTGCCCCTGGGCGATCAGGTCGCGCCTCAGGAGGTCGTCGTCGTACAGCTCGCCGTTGAAGGCGACCCAGATAGAGCCGTCTTCATTCGCCATCGGCTGAAAGCCGCCGTCGAGATCGACGATCGACAACCGCCTGGCCCCCAGGAACACCCCCGGTTCGCGGTGAATCCCTTCCGCGTCCGGTCCCCGATGCTCGATCGCCCGGGTCATGGCCACGGCTCGATCGAGCGGGAAGGTGCGACGAGCTCCGGTCAGATCCACGGCGCCAGCGATGCCACACATGATGCGATCCTCAACGAAGCAGCCGGACGAAATCACACGGGTGCCAATCGAGGCGAGATCAACACCCGCCGGCCAGGTCCGCCTGCCCGCGCCGAACCGAAGAACGCGACCAGCTCGGCCGACCAGTCCCGCACGTAACGCGAACCCAGGAGATTTATACCATATGGGTAGCCTGCGAGGCGGAGCGTGTTCGCCTTGGGTCTGCGGGTTGTAGCGGTTCTTTGGGCAAAGGTCGCGCCGGAGGCTCGACTTGCCTCCAGAGTCCCCTGTCTGCACGTCCGGAGACGATCTTGACCGTTCTTCGTGATTTGCTTAAGGTCCGCCCCCGGTCAACCGTCTCCACCGCACCGGTCTGCCCGCTCTCCGGGTGGACACTCCCTTCCCGATCGACCCCGAACGGTTGGAGCGTTGGCCGAGACAGCAATCGGAATCGTCCAGACAGGGCGATTCGACCTTTGGAGCTTCCCGGAACGGAAGCCGGGTCGATCGCCCAGATGGGGCTCGCCCCGGTCCTCGGCGGCGGGCGGGGGGCGTCTCGGGGCGCCTCGATACGGTCACACAGCAGTCACAGGCAAGGAGGCCAGGTGATGCGACGCGGCGATCGACGCGCGGTCCCGGCGAGGGCCTTGGTTGGGTTCGGCGTGGCGATCCTCTTGATCGGCACTCCGGCAGTGGTCCTCGGGCAAGACACCGATCAAAAGGTCGTCGACATCGCCGAGCCCCTGGGCTTCGGGCAGAAGGTCGTCGAGGGGGTCGGCCTCGTTATCGGCCTGGCGGGGACCGGATCGGAACCCCGACCGTCTGCCTATCGCGAGAAGCTTGAAACCGAGATCAAGCGCAACCCGGAACTTGACGTCCAGTCGATCCTCGGCGACCCGCTCCAGCGGACGTCTCTGGTGGTCGTCCGGGCGAGGATCACGGCCGGCATGTCTCCCCAGGATGAGCTGAACATTGAGGTCCTGCTCCCGCCCGACAGCGAGACGAGCAGCCTCGAAGGTGGCTTCCTCATGGGAACCTGGCTCAATGAAATCGGCATCGCCTCGGGGAATCAGCTCGATGGCAAGCCGATGGTCTACGCCTACGGCCCCGTCATCACCGGCAACTCCGAGGCCCCCGACGACCCGAAAGTCGGTCGCGTGCTCGGTGGCGGTCGGATCAAGCAGGAGATTCCCTACGTTCTCCTGATCAACGATCGTTACCGCAGCGGAGGCGTGGCCAAGCAGCTTCAGGATCTCATCAATCAGCGCTTCCAGTACCGCGACGGCCGGTTCAAGAAGGGGGTGGCGACGGCCAAGACCGACAACACCATCGTTCTGAACGTGCCGCAGCGCTACCACCACAACCAGCTTCGTTATCTTCAGGTCCTCGCCCAGATTCGCCTGAAGCGGACCCCGGAACTCCAGGATCAGCGGCTCGAAGCCTGGGGCAAAGAACTGCTCGATCCCAAGACCGCCGGCGAAGCCGCCCTGAAGCTCGAATCGGTCGGAGGCATTGCCTCCCCGGTGCTGGCCCAGGCGCTGACGAGTGACCATCCCCAGGTCCGTTTCTTCGCCGCCGAGGCCCTGGCGTACCTTGACGACTCTGCCGGCACCGATGAACTCGTGAAGGCCGTCATCGAGCAACCCGAGTTCCGGACGATGGCCCTGGCCGCCCTGGCGGCGATGGATCAGCCTGCCGGAATCGTCCGGCTCCGGACGTTGATGGATCAGCCCGACCCGGTCATCCGCTACGGAGCGTTCAACGCCTTGCGGACCTCCGACCCTGGCGATCCGTACCTCGGCCGGACCCGAGTGCTCGGCTTCCTCGAAGAACGCCGACGCTCCGACGAGGCCGACGACCCGATGAGCCTCAAGGTTGGTGCCGAGTCGGCCCCGATCCGCCACGAACCCCCTCGGGAAGACCCCTTCGAGCTTTTCGTCGTTCGCAGCGACGGGCCGCCGATGATTCACGTCAGCCGGACCCGACGCCCCGAGATCGTCCTGTTCGGCGATCAGCACCTGCTCGAAACCCCCGTGGTCCTCGGGGGAACCGGCCCGATCCTGCTCAACGCCGCTCAGGGGGACCGCCGGATCGAGGTCTCCCGGATCGAACTGACGGGAGCCGCTCCACAGGTACTGTCCTGCTCGACCGATCTGGTCGAGGTGATTCGCTGCGTCGCGGCGCTCGGGGCGACCTACCCGCAGGTCGTTACGATCCTTCAGGGAGCCCACAACCAGGCGAACCTCGAAGCGGCCCTGCAAATCGACTCCATCTCCAACGACGTCCAGGAGTACGATCGTGCCTTGCTCACCGGCAAGGACGTGGTCAAGGACGACGACGTCACACCCGCTTCGTACGACGACGAGGAGGCCGAGCGCCGTCGTGGTTTTGGCTTATTCAAGCGGTTTCGAGTCGGAGGACCGGCCTCGAAATCGCAGGAGGAGGAGCCAAAAAGCGAGCTCGAAGCTGAACTCGGGCTCGATCCGCAATTTCAAGAGCCCGAACCCCGGCGTCCTGGCCTCTTGAACCGGTTCCGAAACCGCTCGGGAGACTCCGAGCGCTGAGCCTCCCGTGATGCTGACCATGCCCTAACCCCTTGAGACCGGAGCGCATCCGGTCCTCAGGGGGAGGGGCACCGCTCGAATTCCGAAGCATTTTTTGCCCGCCTTGTCCGTACGGCTCCACTGGCCGGAACACCCGTGTTGACGGCTCCTCTCGGCACGATTCCCCCCTCGGCGACCCCCGGTACACGTCTCCCGACCGGGCTTGTGTTGTAACCCTCCCTAAAGTCGCCGGCCGCGCCGATCGAAAATTAGTCTTGACGGTCAGGTCCGCTACCGCAAGGAGGCGAGCGAACCCCCCTCCGGGTGACCTGAACCGGGCGGCCTGCATGACGCGGTGTCAGCGGGTCGGTTCCTGAGACGTACTCATCGGAAGGTCGTTCGAGGCCCTCCGCCAGGCGCGTCAACGGAGCGATCGGTCCCTGCGATCCACGGATGGTGACGGTTGAGTCGATTGGTTGCCCGCCGATGTCCGCTCGCCCCGGACCCGGCTCGTTCTCGGCAACCCGATCCGCTGACCCCGGCCGACGCGGCCGGAGCTGGCGACGCTCCCCGTCCGCGTCGGATCGGGCCGGCCCGGCCCCAGGAGGGGGTCTCGGACACCTCCGAGGTCTCTCACGTACTCCGATCCGAGTGGAGTCCTCGATATGAAAAAGGTTTATACGACTGGTCAGGTCGCCAAGATCTGCAAAGTTGCGCCCCGAACCGTGAGCAAGTGGTTTGATTCCGGCCGACTGCGGGGTTATCGCATCCCCGGTTCGCAGGATCGCCGCATCCCTCGGGATAACTTGCTGCGATTCCTCAAAGAATACGGGATGCCCCTCGGCGAGCTCGAAGCCGAGGTCTATAGCAAGGTCCTGGTGGTTGGGGCCGACGGCCCGCTCCAGTCCATGCTCCGCGACCACCTCCGCGAAACCGAGGACTTCCGCCTCGAAGTCGCCGCGTCCGGATTCGAAGCCGGCATTCGTGCCGAAAGCTTCCACCCGGATTGCATCATTATTGACATGGCCATCGGCCGCATCGAAGCCGGTCAGATCGCCCAGAACCTGAAGCGAAGCGAAGATCACGCCAACACCGTTCTCATCGCGTTGACCAGCGACGAGCCCGGCGACGAGATCTACCGCCTCGGCTTCAACGACGGCTTCAAGAAACCCTTCGACGGCGCCTTGCTCGCCGAACGGGTCAAGCGACTGATCGCCCAGAAGAAGAACGAAGACTGATCGTCCGCGATTCCTTCTTCGATTCGTTCGACTGCGTTCTCGGGCCCCATCGGGATTTCCCGGCGTTCTTCGCCGAGGCAGTCCCTCGGGGCCCGCGATCGTTTCCGAACCGTCCCCAATCGAAACCGCTGACCTTTGGCATCCGCGTGATTGCCCCGGGTATGATGCTGACGATCCATTTTGCTCTGCCAAACCCCCGATCGCTCCTCTCGCCCGATGCTCCCCGATGCCCGACCCCTCGCCGATGGCACCACCGACTCCGGCTCCCTCCTTCGCCGCCCGCTGGCCCTGGCTCCTGGGAACGCTGGCCGGTCTGGCCGTGCTGCTGACGATCGGCGATCCGGGGATCACCAGCGACGAGCCGATCGACGTGAAGGTCGGTCGCAATTATCTCAGCCTCGCGGGTTCCCTGATCGATCAGGTTGGCAGTCGAGGGCTCGGCTCCGTCCGTCAGGCCAATCTCGACGCCTTCTTCGCCGACAATGCGCAGCATCCTCCGCTCGGCCGATGGCTCGTCGGCCTGGCTTCGGTCGTCTTTGAGCCGATTGAGGGACTGCTCGGCGGGGCCGATCCGATGTCGGTCCACCCGGCCCGCGTGGCGCCGATGCTCGCCTTCGCCGTCCTGGTCGGACTCATCACCCGAGAGGCAGGGCGTCGCTTCGGCCCACCGGCCGGGATCGTCGCCGGAGTTTCTCTCGTCCTCATGCCCCGCGTCTTCGCGCACGCCCATTTCGCCACGCTCGACACGATCCTCGCCCTCTGCTGGACCCTCGCCTTGCTTGCGGCGGCTCGGGCCATCGAGGGAACCCGTCCCGTGCTTGCCCTGGCAATCGCCGGGGCGTTCTGGGGATTGGCCCTGTTGACGAAGATCCACGCCTGGCTCTTGCCCCCGTTGGTCCTCGGTTATGCCCTGCTTCGTCTGCCGATTCGCAAGGCGATCCCCGGCGCGATCCTGTGGGGGCTGGTCGGTTTACTCGTCTTCCTGGTCGGCTGGCCGTGGCTCTGGAACGACTCGGCCGATCGCCTCGTCCGGTTCCTCTCCACGAGCGTCGATCGCCAGCCGATCCGGGTCCTCTATTTCGGACGGGTGGTCGAGGACGTCGCCTTGCCCTGGCATTATCCCTGGGTCTACTTCGCCCTGACCGTGCCGGTCGGCCTGCACCTGCTTGGCTTGCTCGGCCTGATCCGAGGGCTTCGACAGCCTCGGACCGACCCGTTCCCCGCCTTGCTCGCCTCGTCGATCCTCCTGTTCCTGGTCCTGTTCAGCACCCGCGCCCCGGTCTACGACGGCGAGCGTCTGTTTCTCCTTACCTTCCCGAGCTGGGCCATCCTCATTGGTCTCGGCTTCCAGGGGCTCTGGGATCGGTTCGGTGAGCGTCGATGGCTTCGAGGGCTTCTCATTGCCCTGGTTGTCTCGCAAGGTGGGGGAGTGGTCCGGATGCACCCGTACCAGTTGAGCTATTACAACCTGCTGATCGGTGGTCTTCCGGGAGCCGAACGCCTGGGGATGGAACTGACGTACTGGGGAGACACCCTCGCCCCCCCGTTGCTGGCCGAGGTCCAGCATCTCGTGCCTCAGGGCGAAGCGGTCGCCATCGCCCCCACCTTCCATCACCTGTACCCCACGGCCTTGCTCAACGCCGGGCTGTTCGAAAAGGAAATCCGCTTGCTCCCGGAACAGGGGCTCGACGAATCGCGCTGGCTGCTGGTCTTCCGACGCTCCGCCTACTGGTCGCCGGCAATCGAGGACGCCCTGACCCGCGGCGAGCCGGTCCTTGAGCAATCCCGAGCAGGTGTCTGGCTCTCCCGACTCTACCGATTCGACGCTCCCGATCCGGCGTTCGTCCCTGACAATCGCGAAGATTCGTTCAGAACGAATTGAACTTTGCTGGCTCCTCGTCTACAATCCTGGCAAGAACGGACGAATCCCCTGGTTGGTAGCGTCCGACTCTTGAGTTCGACGGAGCGGAGGAGTGCTCAGTGTCCGGCCTGACCCATTTTGACGAGTCGGGAGCCGGTCGAATGGTCGATGTTTCAGGCAAGCCTGAGACGCTTCGATCAGCGACGGCGAGCGGCCTCGTTCGGATGAAGCCGGAAACCCTGGCTCTGATCCGCGATCGCAAGCTCTCCAAGGGAGACGTGTTCGAAGTGGCGCGGCTTGCCGGAATTCTGGCGGCCAAACGCACCGGAGACCTGATCCCGCTCTGTCATCCGCTCGGGCTCGACGCGGTCGAACTCCATTTCGAGCCGTTCGGAGACGACGCCGTTCGGATCGAGGCCACGGCCCGCCTGGTCGGTCGGACCGGGGTCGAGATGGAAGCGATGACCGCCGTTTCGGTGGCCGCCCTGACCATTTACGATATGTGCAAGGCGGTCGATCGTGGCATGGTCATCGAACAGATTGTCCTGGAGGCCAAGTCGGGCGGTCGGAGCGGAACCTACCAGCGCCTCGAATGACGATCACCCCACCGATTCCACGCATCGAAACCCTGCCGGGGGCGGCCCCGGAACCCGTGTTGATCGCCCTGCTTCGCCTTCGTTCCCCAGCCGGTTACGAAGGCAAGACATCGGGGGCCTCGGGTCGATTTCCAAGCCCGTTCCACACGACCCGCCTCTCCCGATCCCCATTCCCCGGGGGCCTCGCCCCCGCTTGAGCCGACGGGACCCGAGCTGATGGCCGAAGTCGATACCCTCCATCACAATCCGCTCGCCGGCCGATCTCAACTCGGGGAACGGACCTCCTCGTGGATCGGTCCTGACGAACTCGCCCAGCAGTTGCGAGACGCCTACGCCCCGATCGCCCCCCACCTGGTCGAAGCCGAGCAGATTTTCCGCGACGAACTGCACAGTCGAAGTGATTATGTTCAGCGCCTGGTCGAACACTCGGCGCGGTTCCGAGGCAAGCAACTCCGCCCGGCGCTCGTCTTGCTTACGGCCCAGGCTTGCGGCGGCATCCGGCCGGCGCACCCGGTTGTGGCCGCCGTCGTCGAGATGATCCACACCGCCACCCTTGTCCACGACGACATCCTCGACGAGGCCACCGTCCGCCGCCACGCCGCCACCATCAACGCCGAGTGGGGGGCCGAGGCCGCCGTCTTGCTCGGCGACTACCTGTTTACTCACGCCTTTCACCTCGCCGCCTCGCTCGAATCAACCTACGCCTGCCGCGTGATCGGTCGCGCCACCAACCTCGTTTGCGAGGGAGAGCTGCAGCAGATCCACCACCGCGGCGACCTCGACCTCGACGAAACCTCGTATTACGAGATCGTCCGCGGCAAGACCGCCGAGCTGACCGCCGTCTCCTGCCGCCTCGGCGCTCACTACGCCGGGGCCAATCCCGAAACCTGCGACGCCCTTGACCACTACGGTCGCGACCTCGGCGTCGCCTTCCAGATCGCCGACGACCTGCTCGACCTCTGGGGAGACGAGGACGACACGGGCAAGACCCTCGGCACCGACCTCGACAAGCAAAAGCTCACCTTGCCGATCATCCTCCTGCTGCGATCGGCCGACCCGGCCGACGCCGCCACCGTCCGGAATCTCCTGGCCACCCCATCCAGTCAGACCCGCCGAACCTTGCGGCCGATGCTCGAAGCCTCCGGAGCCCTCGACGACGCCTGGGAGCGTGCCCGATCGTTCATCGACTCCGCTCGTCAACAGCTCCTCATCCTTCCTCCCTCGCCGGCCCGAGACATTCTCGACGGCCTGGCCCAGCTCGTCGCCCGTCGCAGCTTCTAGGTTAGGCGTTGCCGTTGACGATTGGTTGGGGATCCTGGGGTCAATCTCGACCCCAGCGGCCGATCAGTCCGCATCGTACCCACAGGCTGGGCCGAGAAGTCCCCAGGCTTCTTCATCACGCACGGATCTTCGCGGGAAACCAGACACGCGGTTCGCGCACGGACGGTCGATCAGAACAGGGGTGATCGGCTCCAATCTGGCGAGGCTCCTGTCCCCGTTGTGTTGCCGACGTGCCTGCTTTGCTTCGGCTCGCCCCGAGCGGACTGTGTTTCCAAAAAACCACGTCCCCGCCCCCGATTTTGCAACGTTGGGTTGAGTCACGGCTGCAAGACGGCGTGTCTGGGATCATCGGGGGCGATCATCCCAAAAATCTTGGTCCATTCGCCGGTCAAGGGACGCTGATTCCAGTATGTCACCACCACACACCTCCAATGAGCGGTTCCCCGCCACGGTGGAACCGTCCCGCAAGGTTTCTCCCCCACATTCGGGGACTGTCCACCACAGCGCGCGGCAGTCCGATTCCCGAGCACCCCAAGCCGTGTCTGCCCAGAACTCTCCCGCGAGAACGCTGGCCCGGAAGTTGGATCGCCGGATGATTCAGCTTGGGTTGTCTCAGCAAGCCTTGGCCCAGAAATCGGGGGTCAGCGACTCCGAGGTTTCCCGGCTCCTCAAGGGGCAATCCAAGCGGCCAGGATTACACAACATCCTGCGGCTCGCCCGGGCACTCGATGTCTCGGTTGACTTCCTGGCCGATGACACGCTGCAAGACGATCCCTGCCAGGATCGTTCCTCGGTCCCTCCTGAAGAGGAGGCGCTGCTGGAACTCGTCCGGTCGATCGGCAGCCGGGAGGTGTCCATGATCCTCGACGCGACCCGCATTCTCGGCTTCGAGACTGCGATTCGACGGCTTTATGGTGCCGAATTTCGGCCCTTCCCCGCGTCACCCGCACGCAACGACTCGGCTCCCGAGTGATTCGGGCGTCTCGGCCCGGTCAACTCGATGCCGCCCTCTGCGAACCTGCGGCTCCCAGCAGGGCGGCCAGCTCCGCCAGCCGAACCGGCTTGGTCACAATGTGGTCAAACGTTCGCTCGCCGTCCCGGTCGATTGTCGGCGGATGGGATGAACTGCTAATCCCGATCAGCAGGGGAGCGCCCATGACCAGGTCGTGCCGGATGCTCCGGGCGAGCGATTGCCCCTCGATGAACGGCATGTGCAGCCCGATCAGCACGACATGAGGCCGAAAGGCCTGGATCATCTCCCGAGCCTCGTCGATTCTCGGGGTGGCCCGAACATGCCAGCCCAGGCGACCAATCAGGAGACCGAGGGCCTGGATCGACTCCAGATTCTCATCGACCAGCAAGACGTGACCGGCCGACCGGCGAGGTGGCGGCGGACCCGTCGGTCTGGGGGCCGCCCTGGCTTCGTCCGGCACCCCGCCCTGAACGATGGTCCCGGGTAATTCGACCAGAAACGGTGGCCCTGGCCGGAGCACGCCCCCGAGCCGGTCGGCGAAGATGGACGCCAGAAACAGGTCCAGGTCAATGGCCTTGTCGGACCTCGGCATCTCGAAGTGCGAGACCCCTGGCAACACCTCAAAGACCAGTTCCAACCGGTCGGTTGTGAGTCGCCAGTCGATCCGGATCAGCTCACAGGCCCGGGCGGCTCGACGACAATAATGCAAACCATGGCGGATCAGATGTTCGAGCCGCCGGGCATCGGTCCGCACCCAGAGCGGGGCCGGGCGCGGAACACGATCGAAATCCACCTGCTCGTCCCGAGCCTCTTGCTGCGCCCGTCGAATCGCCCGCATCATCAGGTCGCCCAGCTCGAAGACCTCAACCACTTCCGGAGCCTCTCCCGACTCGATTCGGGCAATCTCCGACGAATCATCCAGCAATCCGGCCATGCGCTGGCATTGCCGATCGAGCAGCTCGATGGTCCGCTGCTGGCTCAACGAGCCCGAGACGTTCTGGAACGACAGGACTTCCACCGCGTTGGTGATGACCCCGAGCAGATCCCTCATGTTGTGGCCAATCACCCGCAGCAATCCGGCCAGCCGGCGGTGTTCGGCCTCGGCGGGAGGACCCGTCGTCAGCCCAAATGACGGAACCAGGATCGACGACCCCACCGCCAGGCGAACCGCCTGCACCAGGCACGCGGAATGGCCCCGAGGGACAACCGTGTACGTCCCGAGTTTCCGAAACTGCTCAAACTGTTCGAGCGACTCCTCCTCCGTGATGAGAATCACGGGAGGCCCCAGTCCGGATTTCCTCAGCGGCAGCCAGTTGCGAGCATCCGAGGGCCCCGGCCGGTGCAAGGCTACAATCACATCCGCATCGACCGGTCCGAGCCTTCCCAACGACGTCGGGCAATCCACGTGCCGGATGGTGATCGAGCCCCCTTCGGCCTCGACCGCGTGCTCAATGACACGAAGCTCCTCGGGATCAACGTGGAGTTCAGCCAATCGAAGCGACACGGTCATTGTCATCACTCCCTGATGGAACTGCCGTCGAAAATGTCCTCCTGAACTGATTGATTATAGCATGCAGGCTATTTTTGGCAATATGGGGGAGAGTCTATGTGGATTAAGGCGACTCTGGGCCTGGTTCCGCAGGCTCACCCACGTGCGATCAGAATTCTTTCCGATGCCGGCTCGACGGAATCCGCATGGCCTTGCGGTATTTCGTCACGGTTCGCCGAGCGACGGTCAGCCCTTGCCGGCCCAGTTCGTCGACGATTTCTTCATCGGAGAGGGGCTTGCTCTTGTCTTCCTTGGCGATGATCTCGGTCAACTTTTGCTTGATCGTGTCCCAGGCGATTTCCTCCCCGTCGGCGCTCACTGTGCCGCCGCCAAAGAATCGTTTCAGGGCGAAGATCCCCCGGGGGGTCTGAACCCACTTGTCATCGACGGCCCGGCTCACGGTCGTCACGTGCACGCCCACCTGATCGGCGATCTGCTGCATCTTCAACGGCTGGATCGCCTCGGGCCCCTTGTCGAGAAAGTCGCGCTGATGGGCGATGATCGCCTTGGCCACCTTCAACAACGTGCTGCGCCGTTGCTCGATCGACTCGATCAGCCAGCGGGCCGACTGAATCTTCTTCTGAATAAAGGCCCGAGCCTCCGGGTCTCCCCCGCGATCCTTCAGCATCCGCTGATACCGCCGCGAGATGGTCAACTGCGGCGCGTGTTCATCGACCAGCCGGACCTGATAGTCCCCGTGCTCGTCGGGCTCGACAATCAGGTCGGGCACCACATACTGCGCCGATCCCGGATTGAACCGCGCTCCGGGCTTCGGATCGAGCCGCCGAAGCTGTTCCAGCCCTTCCTTGATCTCGGCCAGCGACAACCCCGTCTTCTTCTCGATCACCGGCAAGCGATTCTGCTGGATGTCGTCCAGGTGGTTGCTCACCAGCAGGCGAAGGACCTCGACGTGCGGTGTCTCCGGCGTCAGTTGCAACAAGAGGCACTCGCGCAGATTCCGCGCGCCGATCCCCGGCGGATCCAGCTTTTGCACCAGGGCCAGCGCCTGCTCGGCCTGCTCGAACGTGACCGCGCCGCCGGCGTCTCGCACCAGGTCGGGAATATCCATCCCGGTGAAGTACCCGTTCTCGTCCAGGTTCGAAATGATGTACTCGGCCAGCCCCCGAACCTTCGGGTCGAGATCCGGAAACGACAGTTGCTCCGTCAGCGAGTCGTGCAACGACGGGGGACGCGACGCCATGTTCTGCATCGCGTCGTGCTTGCGATCCGATTCCTCGATCAGCGCCGCCCGGCTCGGACGGTGCTGTTCGCCCGACGTGTCCCAGTTGTCCCAGTCGTCGTAAATTTCCGTCTCGTCAACCTTCGCGTCGTCGTCCGTCGAGGGTTCCTCGACCTGACCTTCCGGAGCGACCGACTCCCGAAGGTCTTCGAGGATCGGATTCTCGATCAATTCCTGGTCAATCCGCTCCTGCAGCGCAAGCCACGGCAGTTGCAGAATTTCCATGGATTGAATCATGCGGGGCGCCATGCGCATTCGCATGTCGGTCCGCATTTGTTGAGAGGTATCGAGCCGCATACGCGTTGAGCTTCCGCGAAGTGTCCCGGGGCAAATCGTCCCTGATCCGGTTCCTGGGCAATTCAGGATGGCCCCTGGCGCCATCCCTGCCAACGACCGAACCGCCGACGACCAGCATCTCTGGCGTTGAGGAACATCGAACAGCAAAAATCATACCATCGACTGCCGTGGAACGGGAGGGCAGTTCTCTGCGATCCCGAAAGTTCCGGGTGATTTCGCAACGGCTCGGGCCGGTCGCGCTGACCCGGCACGACGCGAAGGGCCTCGCTCCTACCCCTCGTCCGCGATCAATACTGCTGACGGCCCTGCAGGGCGTCGGCCAGCATCTCCTTGTTGGCGAACTCCAGCGAGCCGCCCGAGGCGAGCCCTCGGGCCAGTCGGGTGATGGGCACGTCGAACGGCCCGAGCCGATCGGCCACTAGCCGCGCGGTCGCGTCGCCCTCGAGCGTCGGGTTCGTGGCCAGAATCACCTCCCGAATTCCCCCCGCTCGGACCCGCTGTTCCAGGCCGGCCAGATTCAACTGATCTTCGAAGACCCCTTGCAACGGGGCCAGCCGGCCGTGCAAAACGTGGTAGCGCCCGTTGTAGGTTCCGGCCTTCTCCAGCGCCATCAAATCGCGCGACTGTTCGACCACGCAGACCAGGCCCTCATCACGCCTCGGGTCTCGGCAGATGGAGCAGCGGTCCTGTCCTGACTCGGTCAGATGCCCGCAAAGCGCGCAGTGATGAATCTGATCGCGCGCCGCCCGGATCGCCTCGGCCAGGGCGATGGCATCCTCAAGCGGGCATCGGATCAGGTGGTGGGCCAGCCGCTCGGCGCTCTTGGCTCCGATCCCAGGCAACCGGCCGAGCGCTCGGACCAGGCGATCGACCGTTCCCGAGGCGCTCGGATCAACCGGAACCGGGTCGCCGAAACCGCGGGCGCTCACGGTCGGCCTCCTCCGGGAAACAGCGAGTCGAGCCCCGGCATGTTCAGGCCCATGCCGCCGGTCATCGTTTTCGCCGCTTCCTCCCGAGCCCGATTCATGGCCTGGTTGACTGCGCTGGTCACCAGGTCTTCCAGCAGCTCGACATCACCGTCGGTGGTCAGTTTCGGATCGATCCGCACCGAAATCAGTTCCATCCGACCATTGACGGTCGCCTTGACGACTCCCCCGCCGGCCGAGCCTTCCACCTGAACCGAGCCGAGCTGCTCGGCGGCCTGTTCCATCTGTTCCCGGATCTTTCCGGCGTTGCGCATCAGGTCGGCAAGATTGCCAAGGTTCCCGAACATCTCGTCTCCTCCTCGCAGGTCGATTGAATCCATCAGAAAACGATAAGGAGCCAGAGAATGGCGACGAGAAACGACGCGATGCGCCGCTCCAGGAACCTTCGGAGTCGGTTCGTCAGTCGTCGGCCTCGGCTCCGGCCTCCGAGTCAGGTTCGGAGTCGGTCTCGGACCCGGCTCGGCGTTCCGGTTCCACCTCGACCCGCCGCAACTGGGCCTCGAACCGGGCGACAAGCTGCTGGGCCAGATCATCCTCCAGCACGGCCTGATGCGCCGACGAGCCGGGCTCGATGACGCTCGGCTCGGGAGCGGTCGACGCTTCCCGATGGAACTGGACCGAGACGCCCCGGCCCAGTGCTTCGGCCAGATGCCCCTCGATCTTCGACCGCAGCTCGGGAGCATTGCAGCGATCGGCCAGATAGTTGTAGGCCGGTGGCACGGCCACGACCACCAGTCCCGATTCCGAGACATCCGACGGTTCCAGTCGTTTGAACTGCGCCGGCAGCTTCAATTCCTCGGTCCGATCGACGAGCGATTGCCAGGCCGATCGGGCACGCTCCAGCAACGACCCGTCCCCGCTTTGGGTTGCGGTTACAGACGGCGATCGCTCCGGCTCGTGCCGGCCCTCTGGGGCAGGGGGGAGAGGCCGTTCGACCACCTCCTCGGCGTGTCCCCGATGCTTGCCGTTCCCATTGCCGAGGTGCGTGGAGGGCTCACTCACCGGAGTTGGCCTCGGGGCCGGTGCCGCAGGCTCGGCCGCGGTCTTCGCCTCCGATGCTGACGATCCCGACGACCGTTGAGCCGCCTTGCTTAGCGGCTCAACGGACTTTTTTTTTACAGCACCATCCGGCCCGGGAGGGGGCGCCCCGGCTTCCTGCCCCGAGAGCCGGGCGATCACCTCGCTCAACTCCGTCAGGTTCTCCAGGCGAGCGACCCGGCAGAAGGCCAGCTCGACCAGCAGCCTCGGGAACGGACTGCCCCTCAGCCTGCCTCGGGTTTCGGCCAGGATCTGTTGCGCGGCGATCACCGAGTCGAGCGTCCAGCGCCCGGCCAGCCCGTCCAGTTGCTCCCGCTGACCCGGCAAGGCTGCCAGGGGGGCGACTTCGGCTCCAGCGGCGACGACCATCACGTCTCGTAAAAACTCGATCGACGCATTCAAGACGTCGGTCGGCTGCACGCCGTCGTTGACCGCCTGATCAAGAATCTCCAGTGCCCGGCCCGGCGATCGATCCGCCAGCGCGTCGAGCAGATTCAAGACCCGGTCATCCCCGGCAATCCCGAGCAGCTCATGCACCCGGTCGGCCGTCAGATGCTCGGCCCCCGATGAGAGCAACTGTTCGAGCAACGACTGCGCATCCCGCATCGAACCGGCCGCGCGACGGGCGACGACGTGCAACGCCTCCCGATCGGCCTTGATCCCCTCGCGCTCACAGATGCTCGCCAGTTGATCGACGATCTGTTCCGGTCCGATCCCGGCAAAGTCGAACCGCTGGCAGCGCGACAAGACGGTAATCGGAATCTTGTTCGGCTCGGTCGTGGCGAAGACGAACTTGACGTGGCTCGGCGGCTCCTCCAAGGTCTTCAACAGGGCGTTGAAGGCGCTGGTCGAAAGCATATGCACTTCGTCAATATAGTAAATCTTGAACCGCGATCGGCTCGGCCGCAATCCGGCGTTCTGGCGAAGCTCGCGCACGGCCTCGACGCCGTTGTTGCTCGCCCCGTCGATCTCGATCACGTCCACATCCTGCCCCAGGGCGATCGCCCGGCAGGTGTCGCATTCATTGCACGGGGTTTCCGTCGGCCCGCCCCGCTCGCAGTTGAGCGCCTTGGCGAAGATCCGGGCCATCGAGGTCTTGCCGACCCCTCGGGTGCCGCTAAACAGATACGCCTGGGCCACCCGATCCATCCGGATCGCGTTGCGCAAGGCCCGAACCACGTGATCTTGCCCGACCACATCCTCGAACCGTTGCGGTCGGTAGCGGCGAGCCACGACCGTGTACGCCTCTCCCTCCCGCCTTGGGGCGACGGAGAGCGTCTCCACGCTCGGAGAGTCGGTCGAAGGGTCCGGGGCGCTGGGTTTGGTCCGTGCCACGGATAAGGCGCTCCGTCGTGCCGAGGGAACCCAGACGGGGGGCGTCGTCGCTCACACTTTAACTTCTGGCAGACCCGATCCGATCCCCCTCCGATCGATCACCTGCTCCGCAAGTCCATCGTCCCTTGCGGGGATCGCGTCGGTGTCGGGTCCACTCTCATCCCATCCCGAAGGAGGCCGGGAGAGCCGGGGAGGTGCTCCCGGGCACATCGAGGTCACGCTTATGGCTGCTGCGTTCCCGCCCTGACCAGGTTCACGCGCCTCAATTGCTCGGGTCCCCCCCGACTCACCCGGACCCCCTCAAGAAATCGAGAGCCCGCGTCGCCGCTCTGTCTCGGGACCAGCGGAAAGACCTATTATGCCGCAACCCGCTCCGACTCGCAAGCCAGAGGCGGGCGATGTTGCCCGATTCTTCTATTCTTACGTACAGGATCAAATCCGGTTCGGCTCCGGTGCCAGGAAGCCCCCCTTTCCCCCTCAATTCAGAAGTCGCCGCACCTGGGGCAGGGGCCTGCCGGACGGAATGACCTGAGGGGCCGGACATGGCCGCAGGTCATGCAGGCCTGCCCCCGGCCGAGCAGGGCGTGGACCGTCACGTCGGCGACGATCAGCACGATCAGCACGGTGCCAAGTCCCCAAAGGACGAGAAGCAGAGCGCGGCCTGCCTCCTCGAACCCCACCCACTTGACCAGGCCACCGACGAGCATCAGCGCGGTACCGACGACGGCGAACACCCTCAGGCGATGACGCTTCCATCGATCGATCAGCATCGATGGCCCTCCCAGACCCCGATCACTCACCGAGTGACGCTTTCAACGTTTTCACGTCGGTCGAAAGGGTCTCCACGATCCCCCGAAGCGCCTCCAGTTCGGCCCGCAGGCTCGCGACCTCGGCCGCCAGGCCGGCCGACGCCGCGCCGCCGCTCGACCGCGCCGGTCGCGGCTCGTCGTTATCACGGTCGCTCGCCGAGGCGACACTCTGTCGGACCCGATCCAGCTCCTCGGGCGGCATCAGGCCATGCGTGACCGTCACCCCTCTGCGCTGACCGGGAGGGGTCAGGAAGACGACCAGGCCCCGCTCGGCCAGCATCTCCAGGATCGGCTGCAAGGTCTCCAGGTCCGGAATCGGGTCCATCCGGGCGGCCCGCCCGCGCAGCTCGCCGACGGTCTGGGCGCCTCGAAGCATCAGCTCGGCCAGGACGGCCATCGCCATGCCCTGGCCTCGCAAGTCGAGCCACTCATAAAGGTTATGCCGCCACTTCTCGACCCGGCCGCTCCCTTCGACCTGAATCGCGGCCCCTTTCTTCCGGAGGCCGATGAGGATCTCTTCCACGTCGTCGGCATCGTAGCTCGTCACCGGATCGCGGTTCGACTTCTGATTGCACCCGGTCACGATGCCCGCAATCGACATCGGGTAGACATCCGGCGTTGTCTTCTGCTTCTCGACCAGCACGCCCAGCACCCTCCGCTCTCGGAGGGACAACGGGCTCCATCGCCGTTCGGGTGGGTTACTTGCGTCACTCATGTCGCTTCGATCGCCTCGGTCCGACCGCCATCACCTGGGCAAGAATGCCCCCATTGTTCCCCCCTCCGCCCCGACCGGCAATCCCTCGCTCCCCAGCACTCCGATCCGCGTATCCCCAACCCTCCTCGACCTTCTCACATTCAAAGTGACTGAGCCTCCCCAATTCCCCGATGATTTCTGTTGGTCCTGTGATCTTCAAACCGTGTCCCAGACTCCTGGCCCTTGCCGTCGTATCGAACGTATTGAAACCGATCCTCTGGAAATGTTGCTTGCGTGCATAAATGTTTGTGTGCATTTCTTTCATCTCCCCTGGTGATCGCTGCACAAGGCTCGCGTTGCGACCGCGTTGTCTCGGGGGCGCCGTGACGAAGCGAACCCATTTTCTGCCTTTCTGGTTCGTTGGGAAAACGGCGGAACCTTCTGTCGCAAAACAGATTGCATCGAAATCGTCTGGGCTCCGATTCGAGCGGCGGCGCGCGCACCGATCCCGATTTGGTCCGGTTCGGGATCGGATCGTCGAGCCCGGCTCACCCTTCGATCACCTTGCCCTGCAACTCCACCGCGAGCGATTCCCGATGCCTGCGCTCCCGGAGCGCTCCGCAACGGAACGAACCCATTTTCGGCCGGTCCCCGATCGGAGCCCGGAGGTTCAAACCTCTTCCAAGATCGGAGGTTGTGTCAAACTTCTCTGGTCAAGGTCTCGGAGCGCTCCGAGCGCTCCCAGTGCCCTCGGCAATCGGTTTACCTGCATTGCGGCGGCAAAGGTTACGCGAAGACTGCACTCGGTCGAGAACCGGTGGCGGGTGCCATCGCCGAGCGACGGCCGGGATGATAAACTGGAAGGGTATCGGAATCTCCACGCGGGATTGGGACCGAGCCGGGTCAGTCTGGGCGGTTTGCAATCCCGTCCGCCGCGCCGCCACGCGACAACTCTGTGCAGGAGGGGGGCAGTCATGGCCCGACGTCGGACCGCCGAGGCCCTCCCGGTCCATCATGGTCAGCTTCCCGTCGTCGAACGGGTGCTGGAGAACGGGATGCGCGTGCTCGTGCTTCCCCGGCCCAGCGCCGCGGTCGTCGTCTGCGATTTGTACTATCCGGTCGGCTCGGTCGATGAGCCGGCGGGAAAATCCGGCCTGGCCCACTTCGTTGAACACATGCTGTTCAAGGGGACCAAACGCTTCCCCAAGGGGCTCATTGACCGCCTCACCTTCGTCTCGGCCGGTGAGGTTAACGCCGAGACCGACGAGGATTGCACCCACTACTGGTTTCGCTTCCCCCGAGATCGCTGGGAGCTGGCTCTCGAACTCGAAGCCGACCGGATGAGAGGGGCCTTGTTCGACCCTCTGGAGATCGAATCGGAACGCCACGTCATTCAGGAAGAACGGGCCCGAGAGATGGATTCCCCCTCGGGCCGGCTCGACGAGCAGTTCCTTCTGCACTGCTACCACGACCACCCGTATCGCAATCCGATCATCGGCTGGCCCGAAGACCTGGCCGAGATCTCGATTGACGACCTTCGAACCTTCTACGACCAGCATTACCGACCCGACGGCACCGTGCTCGTGCTGGCCGGCGACCTGGAGGCCGACCGGGTCTTCGACGCCGTGGCCCACGGCTTCGGTCAGATTCCCGCCGGCCGCCTGATCCGCCCAGACGTTCCCGAGGTCGAGCCCTCGCAGGTCGAGCGGCGACGCTTTGAGCTGGTCGAGCCCGACGCCATCGCCCGCGGCCTGATCGGCTGGCACACCGTCCCCCGAGGCCATTCCGACGCCCCGGCCCTGGGAGTTCTGGCCGACCTGCTCACCTGCGGCCGCCGCTCTCGGCTCTGGGAAACCCTGGTTGAAAGCGGCCAGATGGCGACGTACGTTGATGCGATGCACGATCCGGCCCACCTGGCCGGTCAACTGGTCGTGCAGATCGAGGCCGTTCCCGGCGTCGATCCCAAGCGCATCGAAGGCGTTGTCCGCCGCGAGCTGGACCGCCTGACCGTCGAGGGACCGACTCCCGAGGAATTGCTCCGCTCCCGGCGCCGCCTGGAAGCCGCCTGGCGATGGCAGCAAGACGACCTGCCGGGCCTGGTCGGTGGCCTCGGCGTGACGGCCCTTTGGGGACGCTGGACCGACTGGCTTGAATCGCACCGTGCCGCCCTGGCCGTCTCGGCCGACGACATCCGCCGCGTCGCTTCGGCCTACCTGGCCGAATCCCGGGAGACGGTCGGCTGGGCGCGTCCCCGATCGGGCCGCTCGACGCTCGCCATGCTTCCCGCGACGTCGCCGCAGGTTCCGCCGTCTCCTCCGGTCGCTTCCCCCGCCTCGGCCCGATCAACCTGCCCGATGTCCGAGTTGCCCCTTGGCGTGGCCGCCGGATCGGCTCCGACCCTGCCGAACTATCGACCTCGTTCCCGGTTCCTCGCCAACGGGCTTCGGATCATCACCGAACGACACCCCGGCGCGGGGGTCGTTGCCCTTGAGCTCTTCATTGATGCCGACTCGACACGCGAAGCGGTCCCCGGCGCCGCCTATCTGACCGGCCGGTTACTC
Organism: Tautonia marina; assembly: GCF_009177065.1. NCBI lineage: Bacteria > Pseudomonadati > Planctomycetota > Planctomycetia > Isosphaerales > Isosphaeraceae > Tautonia > Tautonia marina. The sequence goes on along the minus strand of NZ_WEZF01000018.1, from coordinate 83,739 downwards.
GAAGAAGGGACCGCCCGCCACTCGGCCGAGCAACTGGCCGAGGCGGTCGAGGATGTCGGCGCAGTCCTTGACGCAGGATCCACGGGGGCCTCGCTCCAGATGCGAGCCGAAGACCTGGCCCTCGGCGTCGAGGTGCTGGCCGACCTCGTCCGCCGACCGACCTTCCCCGACGACGCGGTGGACTGGGCCCGCCGTCGCACCGTGGCCGAATTGCGGGGCGATCGCGACGACCCGGCCTTCCGAGCCGATCTGATCTTCCGGAGTCTCGTTTACGGCGATCACCCCTACGCCCGAGATCCCCGAGGGACACCTCGGCAGCTTTCCGCGCTCACTCGTGCCGACGTGCTGGCGCATCATCGCCAGTTCTTTGCGCCAGACAACGCCGTGATGGTCGTGGTGGGGGATTATGATCCGCGAACCCTTCGGACGTTGCTGGCTCGCCATTTCGGTGACTGGACGCCCAGCGGCATTCCTCCGGCGTCGGTGCCGTTTCCGGTCCGATCAACCCGCCCCCGGCTGCGTCGGGTCGACCATCCGGGGGAACAAGTGCATTTGATGATCGGTCACCTCGGCGTGGAACGGTGCCACCCCGACTTTGAGACCCTGGCCGTGCTCGACCACATTTTCGGCTCCGGCCCTGGTTTCACCGACCGCCTGAATGCCACCTTGCGCGACGACCTGGGACTGGCCTACAACGTCTCGGGCGGCATGACCGACTCGGCCGATCGCGCACCGGGCTTGTTCCGCGTCTACGTCGGCACCGGCCCGGCCGAGGCCGACCTGGCCACCGCCGCCGTCCTCGACCAGATCCAGGCCCTCCATCAAGGGGCCTTTAGCGACGACGAGGTGGCCCAGGCGATTCACTACCTGCGCGGTTCCTGGGTCTTCGACTATCAGTCCGTCAACCAGCGGTCCGAACGGCTCGTCGATCTCGCCTACTACGGATTGCCCCTCGACACCCCGATCCGCCTGCCGTCTCGCCTGGCCCGGATCACGCCAGACGCCGTCCGTCGCGCTGCCCAAACTCACATCGACCCGACCGCGCTGGCCCGGGTCGAATACGGCCCGATCCGCGGTCGAGGCCGATCCGATCGCTCCGAGTGCGCCTGATCAACCTGGCTTCATTCTTCAAAACGTCTCACGCAATTTAACGATCCTGGCTTGCAATAAAATTCGATCATTCAAACTTGGATTTCTTAAAAGCCCTTTATTCAAAAAATCATGTTGCGTCTCTTTGGGCAGACATGCCTCGTCTTGCCCACCGATTCGACGGTCGGTGGGCAAGTGGCCGAGGGCTGGGTTCACCTCAATTGCTCCGCACCAGGGCAAGGCCGAGCGAAGTTGCCGGGCCGTGGTGCGGCTCGGGGGCCGCACGATCAGCTCGATCAATCACGAGCCGGGACGAATGAGATCGACCAGCTCGATGGTGGTGGTGGAGGGGAAACCCTCGATCCGGGTGAACGACTTGACGATCAGGCCGGGCACCTTGTTGGAGTACCAGGTCCGGATCAACATGGTGCCGGCCTCGGCCTGGCCGGTGGTGTCGTACCATTTCGTTTCGAATTCCCGGCCGGCGATCTGGAGGGTTTCCGCGCCCTGGTCGGTCGCGTTGGCCGGAATGCCGAGGTTTTCCGCCTTGACCCCGGGAAGCAGCAGAACCTTGCGCCGGTGTCGAAAGACCTGGGTGAACTCCTCCCCCTGCGGGTCCACATAGATCTGCTCCACGGTCGCCACGTCGTCGTCGATCGATTGCAAGGTCTGGATCGTTTTCGACTCTACGGTACTCCCGTCCGATCCGACCGAGACCGTTTTTTGGATCATGCGGGTTCCGACCGGGACCTGAGCCCAGCTTTTGTAAACCGGAGATTCGGCGGTCTGGGCCTGGGCCGCGACACCAATCAAGACACTCAAACAAAGGGAGGAGCCAACGATACGAAGGTTGATCATGGCAAAAACTCCGTGGGAGAGGCGGGGAAGCCGTGGGGGAATTGGCGGGAATCCAGGGAGAATACCAGGGAAACCGTCTCTGTCCAGGAGTTTCAACGAAACTTCATATTCAATTCTCGGAACGTTCAAGGGGCGGTGTTCGTGGTTGGGATCGAGTCGGCAAGTTTAATCCAATGTTCACGCTGGCCTCATCGAGTTGAAACAGAGTTGGCCTATAACTGTGGCTCCTACCCAACCTCGGCCTGCAAAGGCATTCCCTCCCTGGAGCGTTGACTCGTGCGTTGCCTTCTTCGTCGTACCCCCCATCGTCGTGCCTTCACCCTGATTGAGTTGCTGGTGGTCATCGCGATCATCGGAGTCTTGATCGCCTTACTCTTGCCGGCGGTTCAGAGTGCCCGGGAAGCGGCTCGGCGCGCCCAGTGCACGAACAACTTGAAGCAGATCGGCCTGGGCTTCATGAACTTCGAGAGTGCCAATGGCTTCCTGCCCCAGGGACCTCATGACGGCAGCCCGCAGGCAGTGACCTCGGACGGCGTGACCCCGAATCCTGCCGGATACAACTACGACGAGCGTCCCGGAATCGATACCTACGGTGGGACCACGTGCTGCAATGCCGCCCACCCGGATGGCTGGAATCACTTCTTCAAAATCACCCCGTATATCGAAATGCAGCAGGTCTACAACCTGGCGAACTTCGACACGCCTCCGATTCACGGGGGACGGCCTGCGAACTTCAATGGTGAGGATGACGTGGCTCGCGTCTCGATCGCCATTTACAACTGCCCGACCCGCCGATCGCTGGAACGCTATGGATCGGCGGGATTTACCCGGAACGACTACGCCGGCAACGCGGGGTTCTTCCAGGGCGAAACCTACGAGTGCACGAGCTCGGGCACGGAATCGCCGTTCCTGCCGCTGCCGCCGAATGGTCTGGGACCGATCGGCGATGAACGGGCGACGCCGAACCAGGGCAATACGGGCCGTCGGCGAGGGGCAATCGTCTGGAGTGGACGGGGTGCGACTCGCAAGCTGGCCGACTTCCGCGACGGCACCTCGAACTCGATCCTCGTCGCCGAGAAGAGCCTCCCCGATAACCGATGGGGGAGTGACGGCGGCGACAACGAGCGCTGGAACAACTCCGGTTGGGACGAGGACAACATCCGCTGGCACTTCCCCCCGATCGCCGATTCGGCGGCCCCGGCCCTGAAGGGACATTGCTCCGTTCCTTCGGAGCCGAACACCGGCGGCACCCTCTGGCGTCGGATGTTCGGCGCCTCGCACCCGGGTGGCATGAACGCCCTGCTGGGTGACGGCTCGGTTCGATTCATCAAGTTCACGGTGAATCCTTCGACCTTCCGCAAACTCTGCGTGATCGACGACGGCGAACCGCTCAGCGCCGACGAATTCTAAGGTTCAAAATCAATTCTAAAAAAGGACTTTCCAATGAATCGGTCATTTCTTCTCATGGCAATTGTTCTTGGTCTGGCGGGATGTGGTTCCGAGGACGGGCCGATTACCGACCCGTCGCAACTCCCTCCGCTGACCGAGGAACAAAAGCAAGAAATCCAGGAAAACGATGCGATGGTTGAGGAAGAGGAGCGAACCGGTGGAGGAATGATTACCCCCTGATCGGGAACCGCTCGCGACGGATTTGTCGAGACGTGAGTCGCCATTTGACGGCTCACGTCTCGACTCGTTTCGTCATCCATGACCCAAGGGATCGCCTGAGGATACTCGAAATCTCAGACACTGAGATTCCCCTCCACCACGATCGCGTCTCCGGCCTCGGCGATAATGGCCGACTGCCCTCCCGTGACGAGGTTCCCCCGGATGGCCACGCCGGAACACTGACCACGGAGGCGAATGGCCTCGGTCATCGAGGGTTCCGATCGGCGGTCGAGCAGGGTGCAACCATCGACCATTGTGGATCGGACGTTGCTCAATTCGATCGCCCGAGCCGTCGGATCGAGCACCTGGCAGTGGGCGATGGTGATGGCCTCCGAGTCGCTCACGGCAATCGCCGCGCCGCGGTCGGGGCGGCCGACGCGGACCCCTTCAAGGATCATGCCGTTGAGGTTGATGGCCGAGGATCGGCGGATGACAATGCCATCGAGAAACGAGCCTCGATAGTCGGGATTGTGGTCGATCGTGTTTGATCCAAGACTGATGATGCGACATGCGTCGATGTCAATGGAATGACGCGATGCCGAGGCAAACGAGTTGCCCGACACGGTGACGGCCCGGCAGAATCGGAGCCAGAGGTTCCGTTCCTGGCTTTGCAGGATGTTGCCGACGATCGTCCAGAGCCCGGCCCCGGCCGAGTCGTCGCGCTCGGGGCCTTCAATGCGAACGTTCGACCCGTTGGGGCTCGGCTTGGCCTGAATCGTGTTCGAGGCGATCGTCCCCTCGCGGACGGTCCCCTCTCTGGAGTCGATCCAGACGTCGGCCGAATCGGGGGAGTTGTCCTGGTCGTCGTGGTTGTACTCGATGTCGTTGCCGGTGATATGGAGGTTCCGGATCTCGCTCCGGGCGATCTTGATGCCGGCGTGACGATGGTAGCTGATGTGGCTGCCGACGATGATTGCCTGGTGCAGGTTCACGGCGTCGAAGAAGACGCCGATCGCCCTTGGTCCCCGGCCGTGGTAGATGTGGCAGGCGTTGATCAGGACGTTCCGGTTGCGGTTGGTCAAATGAACGCCGATGAGACATTGACGGATCAAGACGGCGTGAAGAGTGGCTTCCATCGTGCCCGTCAGCTCGATGCCGACGGCCCCGTCGTGCTCGCCGACGATCTCGATACCGGAGACGGTCGGCAGGCGCTCTCGGTTGGCGACGGATTCGGTCAGCGAGCCGGGATCGGCGGTCCCGCGGTGGGTGCCGACGATGCGGAAGGCTGGTCCCGCCGCGGTCATCACGATGCGGGCCGTGCCGTCGCCTCGGATGGCGTGTGCACCGTGGGTGTCGAGTGGGATGTCGACCGTTCCTGAGATCCGATAGGTTCCTCGGTCGAATTCGAGTGAACCGTCACCGGCCTCGACGGCATGGCGAAGGGCCTCGGTGTCGTCGGATTGGCCGTCGCCGACGGCGCCGTAGTCGCGGACGGATGCCATGGGAACGCTGCTCCTGATCGGAAGAAAGGGGCGGGGATCGTCGTCAGTCGGTCATGACGCGCCCGAGCCCGAACTGGTCGCCGTTGCGGATCGGTTCGTCCCCTTGCCAGTGGATCTCGACGACCTTCTCGCTCATGACGGGGTTGCCGTGTTCGTCGGTCAGGGTGGCGATGATCTGGCGGGAGGCCACGTCGATCACGTCGCCGGTCGAGGGCCAAGCGATCGAGCCGTCGAGGCTGAAGGTGATCCAGCCGGGCTCGTCGCGGACGGCGATGCTCTCGCGTTGGGTGGGGGGCATGGTGGTGTTGTCGAAGATGTGGAGGCGATGGTTGTAGGCATCGACGACCCAGACTTCAGACTCATCGGGCGTCAGGCCGACGCCGTGGCTCGGGCAACCGTGCCGCTTGACGGGGCCTCGGTTGAAGCCCTGGACCTCGACGCGAGCGAGCTTCTCGCCGGTGGTGATGTCGCCGATCTCGAAGCCAAGCAACTCGTTCACATTGACATAGCATCGCGTCTGCGATCCGTTGACCGTGAACGGGCGGATTGAGTGCGAGAAGGGGCCGACCGTTTTGGCGATGGTGTGGGTCGAGGTGTCGGCAACGGTGAGCAGGTTCGACCGCAGGCCCGCAAGATAGGCAAAACGCCCATCGAGGCCGTAGACCGTGTTGTGAGCCCCCGAATCGGGAACGATTTTGGCGATCACGTCACCGCTGAGGGCATCGACGACGTGCCAGTGGGCCTTCTCGAAGGAGGGGAGGTAGAGGGTTTTGCCGTCGGGGGAAAGGGACATGCGGTCGCAACCACCCTCGTAGGGAATTTCCCAGAGAATCTGCTCAGTTTTCAGGTCAAGGCATTGGAGGGTGGTAATGGTGCTGATGTAAAGGCGGTTGGTGATCGCACTGGCACAGATGCCCTTGACGTTGATCGGTTCTCCCTCGGAATTCAGGCCGCCGGTCGGGATGCGCTTGAGGAAGCGGTGGCCATCGTCGATGTCAAAGACGAGCAGGCCGTGGCCGCCGTATTCGAGGTAGTTGCGGATGCCGGGCACGGCAACGAAGAGCAGGCGACGGATCGGTTCGTCGGCGGGGTCGTCGGCTCGGGTCGATCCGGCTGGCAAGGCCGCGATCAGGGCGAGGACCAGCAGGACGAGGGCGCGGCGGGTCGGGAGCATGGGCTCCTCCTCCAGAAGTCGGCCGAGGGGTCGGTCGTCGTGGGCAAGCTCGCACGAGCGGAGACCGCCAGGGACGGGGGGCGGTCGCATGTTCCAGGTCAGGCTACAGGGCGCGATCGGTGGGAGCAACGCCCCGATGGCTCGGAAGTGACCTTGTCGATTGAGCGAAGCCGAGTATCCTCCGGTCGTTCGCAAGCCCTGCCACGGAGGCCCCGAGGGGGAGGTTCCGGGCTGGGCCTCGCCTAGGAACTGCTGGGGAGTCACGGAAGATGCTCAAGATGAGTGGTCCGCTTGCCGTCCGAAGAATGTTCGGCTCGATGGGAATGGCTGTCGGCATGGCCTTGGTGCTGACCGGCTGCGGGTCGGGTTCTGGAGATGGGGCCACGCCGGTCGCCTCGTCCCCGGCTGCCACCACGTCAGCCCCGAATCCGGCGGCCTCGACCGCCCATCAGGTCGCTCCGGAACGTTCCGCTCCACGGGATGAGGCGGAGATGCCCGCGCCGTTCTTCTTCGACGATTCCGTGACTCCGTCAAGCTTCGACTCCTCCTCCTCGGCCGAGGCCCTGACTCCGCCCGCCTTGCCCGAACTGCCTCAGTTGCCCGCGCCCAAGGAACTGGCTCCGAAGGCGAAGGCCGAAGCCGAGCAGGTGATTGACGGGGTGGTTGGCGGCGTTCGGGAAGCCGTTGGGGCGGCGGCAGCGGGCGCGGCGAACGAGCTGCGCGGCGAGGTCGATCAGACCGTCGGCGAGCTTCGATCGGAAGTCGAGTTGACGATCGACGGGGTCAAGGGGGAAGCCCGTCAGGCAGCCGACGAGCTGCGTGGCGAGGTTGAGTCGACCCTGGGTGTGGTCAAAGGGCAGGTCGATCAGTCGGTTGAAGGTGCCCGGCAAGGGGTTCGTCAGGCGGTGGGGAATGTTCGCCAGCAAGTGACCGGCGAAGCCCAGCGCGCCCGGGAAGGGCTGCGGAAGTCGGCCCGAGAACTGTCGGGCCAACTGCTGAATGATCTGATCGGCCCGGCTCCGGCTCCGGCTCCCGCTCCCGAGACGCCGCAGCCGTGAAAAGCGGAGGCGGTTGAGGATTGCTTGCCAGTGGCTGAAGGGTCTTGCGCTGCGCTTGAGAGAGGGGACTCTTCACCCCGACCCTCTCCCCGCGATCGCGGGGAGAGGGAGCCAGAGAGACAATCCTCTCCCCGCGATCGTGGGAAGAGGGAGCCAGAGAGATAGCCCTTACCCCCGCAAGGGGCCGAGCGGGTGGCAAAGGCCGGGTGTGGGGAGGCAATTTTGATTGTTCATGTTCGCAATGGACCCCTGTGATGATTCCTGGGGTTCTGAATCCGCATGGGTTCCACGGAAAATATTGAGATTCGGTATGATTGCTGCGGTGGGCTTTGACCGATCTCCGACCGTTCCGCCTCGGAAGGGGCTCGATCTTCAAGGAGCTTGATCCGTGTCACATTCGCCCGAGAGCCCCCGCCCCCGTTGGAGGAGACGTCTGCGAGGGATCGCGGTCGTCGGCTTGATTCTCCTCATCTGTGGAATTGCTGGTCTGCCGTGGTTGGTCGGGACGCCGATGGTGAGGCGAGCGATCATTGCGCAGGTCAACGTGATGTACGCTCCGACCGTGATTGAGCTGGAGGGGCTCTCCGTTTCGTGGAGCGAACCCGTGCGGCTCACGGGGGTGGTGCTTCGAGATGGGAACGGCAAGGCGGTGGTCAGCAGCCCGACGGCGACACTGAACCGATCGCTCTGGCAACTGGTCACGATGCAACCGGACTTCGGCACGTTGACCTTGCATGGAGCCTCGGTCGATATCGAGCGCCGGGCCGATGGGTCGATCGACCTGGCCGAGGCGCTCGGCCCGATTCTGGCTGGTGGCGACGATGAGGACGACACGCCGGATGACGACCAGGGGCCTCCCACGCGCTTTACCCTGGCGATTGACGACGGAACCTTGCTGTTGACCAGCCCTGAGCTGGCCGAGCCGGTGACGGCCGAACGGCTCGACATGACGTTGAATTGCCTGCCGGCCCCGTTGAACTGGGAGATCGCGCTGAGTAATCCCGACGCGAGGACCCTGGAGGTCACGGGTCACTATGACGCTCGGAATCCCGAGGCAGCCGAGGCGGTGGTGTCCATCGCCGGCTCGCGCTGGCCGCTGGCCGTCGAGCAGGCGGGCGTGGTGGCCGAAGGGATCTTCGGCGGAGAGGTCGGAGTCCGGATGCTCGGGGAGGATCTGCACCTGACCGGGGATGCGATCTTGACCCAGCTTGCGGTCGGAGGTCCGACCTTGAAGGGGGATCAGCCAGAGTTCGACCGGATCGAGGCGGCCTGGGATCTCGATCTGGCGACCGCAGGGGTGGCCATTCGACAGCTTGACCTGACCGCGCCGGTGGCCACTGTCGGACTCGCTCCGGACGGGCCGGACGGGGCATCGAAATGGGTTGGCCGGGTTGATCTGGCCGCATTGGCGAAGCAACTGCCGAACACGCTCGCCTTGCGAGACGGCTTGACTCTGGAACAAGGGGCGGTCGATGTGGTGGCGATCCTCGAGCCGGCTCGGGAGGATGGCGCCTCTCCGGCCGAGGTGACGGCCCGCATTGCCGGGCTGTCGGCTCGGGAAGGGGCGCGGGTCGTGGCGATGGAGGAGCCGATCACCCTGTCGGCCCGGTTGCTCCAGGGGACAGGCACGACGGTCGCGGTTGAGACGGTTGCGGTTGCCTCTCGCTTCCTGAATGCCGAAGGGCAGGGGGATCTGGACGAGGGGGTGACGTTTGGCGGCTCGATCGACCTGAACGCACTCGATGCTCAACTCCGCCAGTGGGTCGATCTGGGAGAGGTGATGCTGGGGGGATCGGGGCGGTTCGGCGGTGATTATCGACGCGATGAGGCGGGCAGTTCCTTCACGGCTCGGCTGGCGGTGGAGGGCCAGGCGCTTCAGGTCGCCGGCTTGACCGAGGAGCCGATCGTTCGGGATGCCGCCCGGTTGGACCTGATCGTGCAAGGTTCGGCGGCTCCTCCCGGCGTGCCGAGCGGCTGGAACCGGGTGCATGTCGCCGCGAAGACCGAAGGGATCGACGCGGTGGTGGATGTGTCGCCGATCGAGGAGGCGCTGGCCGTCCGAGGCCGGTTGGCGATGGCTGAGGAGGTTGCGGTCGAAGGTGGGGCACCGGTGGGCAATTCGCCGTCACTCGCTTTCGACGCGGTTTACCGAGCGTCGGACGATCGGCTCGATCTGGCCGAACTGCTCGTCGAACACGCGATGGGGACGGTGCGGGCGTCGGGACGGATCGATGCGGTATCGTCGGCTCGGGTGGCGTCGCTGACCGGGGCGTTTGAGCCGGATTGGGATGCCATTAGCCTTCAGGTGGCGGAAGCGACCGAGCCCAAAGCCCGACTCGTCGGGACGCCCCGGCCGTTCCGCCTGAACGGCCCACTTTCGGTCGGCTCGACGAAGGAAATTCTCAGCGGAATCGATGCAGAGTTGGGTGTCGATTTGACCGAGGCGGCGATCTTTGGCTTGCAGGTGGGCCCGGCGCCACTGGTGGTCCGCTGCGATCGGGGAGAGATCCTGATTGACCCGATCGCCACGACCCTCAACGGCGGTCAACTCGTTGTGACGCCGGCGGTCGAACTGGGAGAGGACGGTTCGGCGATCTTGACGATTGCCGAAGGGTCAGGGATCGACAAGGTGGAGATTACCGACGAGGTGTCTCGACAGGTGCTTGCCTACATTGCCCCGGTGCTTCGCGAGGCGACGCAGGTCAACGGCAGGCTCTCGGTTCGGGTGAACCAGTTGCGGGTGCCGCTGGCCGGGCCATCGCCGGAGGAGGGGGGGGCGGAGGTTGAATTGGCCTCGCGCGTCGCCTTCGAGGAGGTGACCTACGGCCCCGGTCCGATGATGCAGCGCATCCTTGGGCTGTCCGGTCTGGCGGCACAGGACGTCCCGAACCTGACGATCAACCAGGTGGTGGACGTGGCCATTTCCGAGGGGCGGGTGCATCAGAGCGGCCTGGAGATTGTGGCCGCCGAGGGGGTGGCATTGCAGTTTGAGGGGTCGGTCGGACTCGACCAGACCCTCGCGGTGCGGGTGGGAGTCCCGTTGAGCGAACGCATGCTCGGCGGTCAGCAGGTGTTGAACGATGTGCTGGGCGGAACTCGCGTCGGCGTGCCGATCGGAGGGACACTCGGCCAGCCGAAACTGGACCAGGAGGCGTTCCGGATCGGGCTTCGCCAGCAAGGAGGCCGCCTGATCGGTCGAGGGGCGGCCGCGGGAGCCGGTCAGTTGCTTCGCATGCTCGGTGATGAGGAGGATCGAGGCGGCCAGGACCAGCAAGGTCCCGCCAACCCGCCGCCGGTCGCTCCTCCGGCGGAGGACCTGCTCCGAGACGTGGGGCGCGGCTTGCTCCGCGACGTGATCGGTGGAGGGGCGGGGAGACGAGACGATCAACCCTGATTGATGCAGGCTGACCAGGCGTTTGACTCGAAACGAAAACAGGCGTCGGAACGCTCGGCGTTCCGACGCCTTGCTTGTCTCTGACGATGTCGCAGGACACGCGGCCGACCCCGTGTCGTCAGGCTCGGCTCGTTGCGTTGGCGGTTACTCGTTGCCCTGCAGATGGGCCTCGAAGAACCAGAGCCGCTTGTCGACCAGCCGGCTGATCTCGGTGAACAGGTCGGCGGTGTCCTTGTCGCCGAGGTCCTCGGCCTGATCAATGGCAGACCGGACGCTATTGGCGTAGGCCCCGATGCGCTCGACGAGGGCCTGAACGTGGTCGAGGGCATCGACCAGGTCGGTCGGGTATTCCGGCAGGCTGGTCGATTCGGCCGCCATGCGGAGTGTGCCGGTGACGAACCCGCCGAGGGCGGTCGCGCGCTCGGCGATCTCATCGACGAACGGAAGCAACTCGGCGGCGAAGGTGTCGGTCAGCTCGTGGATGGAGTAGAAGTTGCGCCCCTTGACATTCCAGTGGGCGTGTTTGACCTGGGTGTAGAGGTCCATCGAATCGGCGACGTGCTGGTTGAGCAGTTCGACCAGCTTCTCGCGTTGATCGGTGGGCAAGTCAACACGGGTCCGGAACATGCGATGGGTTTGACCGGTCGCCATGATGGTGATGTCCTTCCAAGGATCGTGGCACAGGGCGGAGTACTCAGAATTCAAGAGGAGGGCGCGAGTCGTTCGGAGTGGTCTGGGTCTGGGGTTCTTCACCTGGAACGCTCGCACACCGGAACAGGATTGTGCAAGTGACATGCCAGTGACGAAAGGGGTGGCCAGGCCGGGAGAATTCGAACGAGATTGCTGCCGGGGAGTCGGGCCGATCCGCTGAAATTGTCTTGGCTTAGGGCAATGCGGCGGTGCTTGACATGGCTGCGTCCGATGTCCTACGATGTCGCTCTTTGCGATGCCTCGACGACCTCATCTGGAGCGGTTTCGACCCGTGTTGCTGGGCTGACCCGGTCGAGGATTGCGAGACCGGTCTCGTCGAGCCGGACAGCCGGACGAGTCCGGATCGGATGCGGAGCCACAGGCCTGGATGGGGTGAATGGGCCGATCGCTTCGGCCGGGGCATTTTTTCCGACGGATCGGGAGCGTGTCACGTCGCTTCCTTGCTGGAGTGGATCACCGATGCGGATCGTGCTGGATGCGATGGGGGGGGATCTGGCCCCCGGGCCGATCGTTGAGGGAGCGGTCGAGGCGGTTCGGGGAGAGCCGGGCCTGACCGTGGTCCTGGTTGGCGACGAGGCTCGGGTGGCGGCGGAACTGGCCCACTACCCCGACGCTCCCCGCGACCGCCTGCCGATTGTTCATGCCTCGGAAGTGATCGGCATGGACGAAAAGCCGGTCGAGGCCCTGCGCAAGAAGCGAGACAATTCGATCTCCAAGAGCTGGGCCTTGATGGCTGCTGGAGAGGTGGGCGGGATCGTCTCGGCCGGGAGCACCGGCGCGATGGTCGCCTCGGCCCTGTTCAACGCCAAGATGTTCTTGCCCGGCGTCCGACGACCGGGGATCGCCGCGATATTCCCGTCGCACCACGGGCCGGTGGTCATCGTCGACGTGGGAGCGAACATGAACGCTCGGCCCGAAGACCTGTATCAATACGGTGTCATGGGGGCCGTCTATGCCGAGCAGATCCTTGGCGTGGATAAGCCTCATATCGGTCTGCTCAACGTCGGCAGCGAGGAGACGAAGGGAACCGAGCTGACCCGAGCCACCGCCGCCCTCTTCCGCGCCAGTCAGATGGCGAATCGCTTCCACGGCAATATCGAAGGGCGAGACATCTACGAAGGGGACGCCCGCGTGGTTGTGTGCGAAGGGTTCGTCGGGAACGTCCTGCTCAAGGCGGGCGAGGGGGCGGTCGAGTTCCTCTTTGCCGAGCTGAAGCAGGAGATCGCCCGGTTGTTGCCCGAGATTCCTGAGGAGGCCGGTGGAAAGATCATCGCCTCGCTTCGGGGCCTGAAACGGCGCTACGAGTATCACGAGTATGGCGGCGGCCCGCTGCTCGGCATCCGGGGCTCTTGCATCATCTGCCACGGTTCGAGCGACGCCCGAGCCATCAAGAACGCCCTGCGGGTGGCCTCGACCCTGGCCACCGATCAGGTGAACGACCAGATCATCCGAGAGCTGGAAGCCGCGCCGAAGATCGAGGAGGTCACGCCGCCGAAGGCCGAAGGAGAAGCGGCCCAGTAAGCGCGAATGATCGGCTCGAACGCCTTGGATTGATCGATACCCCGAACATGGATGAATGTTCTGATGAAGGTTGCGTTTCTGTTCCCCGGTCAAGGTGCCCAGGCGGTCGGCATGGGCAAGGAACTGTACGAGGAGGTCCCGGCAGCTCGGGAACTGTTCGATCGGGCCGATGCGATCCTCGGCATCCCGCTGTCGAAGCTCTGCTTTGAAGGGCCGGCCGAGGCGCTGGAAGCGACCGATGTCAGCCAGCCGGCGATCTTTGTGTCGAGCCTGGCGGCCCTGGAGGATCTGAAGGCGAGGGAGCCGGATTTGGTCGCCTCGGCCGTCGGAGCGGCGGGCCTGAGCCTGGGAGAGTATACGGCGCTCGTGTTTGCCGGAGCGCTCGACTTCGAGGCCGGCTTGCGAACGGTTCGACGCCGAGGAGAGGCGATGCAGGCCGCCTCGAACGCCTCGCCGAGCGGTATGACGAGCGTGCTCGGCCTGGATGAAGCCAAGGTCGATGAGCTGATCGCCCGCGTGGCGACGACTGGCGGCGGAACGATCTGGAAGGCAAACATGCTTTGCCCGGGGAACATCGTCGTCTCGGGGTCGAAGGAAGCCCTGACGCACGTCGAGCCGATCGCCACCGAACTGGGCGCGATGAAGGTCATCCCCCTGGCTGTTGCCGGAGCCTTTCACACCGACTTGATGAAGCCGGCCGACGAGCAACTGGCCGAGGTATTGGCCTCGGCGGATCTGAAACCGCCCAGGATTCCAGTCTATTCGAACGTGACGGCCGAACCGCATGGCGAGGATCTGGATGCCATCCGAGGAACGCTGGCCACGCAGGTCACGCGAGGGGTCTTGTGGGAGGCCTCGATGCGTCGGATGCTCGACGATGGCTTCGATACCTTCTACGAGATCGGGCCGGGCCGGGTCTTGACCGGTCTGTTGAAGCGCATCAACCGCAAAGTGCCCTGCACGAGCGTTCCGGCCCGGTGATGTGATAGGGCGATTGGTCCGTCCTGCAAACGGTTTGCGGAGACGCTCCTGAACCGTCGAGACCGGACCCGACGTCCCGGATTGGCCTTGATCGGCCGCGATCGGGGGGGATATAACCGCTCGAATTGCCCGAGCGATCGGTTCGGGCCCCCGACGGACTTATTGCCGCGTGAAGGATCTTCAGCATCATGCCCGCCGACGCGATTCCGCATTCCGGTTGTACTGTCGATTTGACGGGTCAGGTGGCCCTGGTGACGGGTGCCTCGCGCGGGATTGGCCGCGCGATCGCGGAGCGGCTGGCCGCTTGCGGAGCGACGGTCGCGGCCGTGGCGCGATCGGTCGACGGGCTTGCCGGCACGATCGAGGCAATCCGGTCGGCCGGTGGCACGGCCGAGGCCTTCGCGGGCAGCGTGGCCAGCTCCGAGGACGTGAGCCGGATTGTGAGCGAGGTCGAAGCGAAATTCGAGAAGGTTCACGTCCTGGTCAATAACGCCGGGATCACGAAGGACGGCCTCATGCTCCGGATGGAGGACGAGGCCTTCCGAGACGTGCTGGAAACGAACCTGTTCGGGGCGTTTTACTTCACTCGGGCCGTGGGAGCGGTGATGATGCGCCAGCGCTATGGGCGGATCGTCAACATCTCCAGCGTGGCTGGGTTGATGGGCAATCCGGGCCAGGCGAATTATTCGGCCAGCAAGGCAGGGCTGATCGGGTTTACCCGAACGGTCGCCCGGGAGCTGGCGACGAGGAACATCACCGTCAATGCGGTGGCCCCTGGCTTTATCGAGACGGACATGACCGATGTCTTGCCCGACAAGGTGAAAGACGTGGTCAAAGATCATGTTCCGATGAAAAAGTTCGGCCAGGTTGACGATATTGCCGATCTGGTCTGTTATCTTTCCGGTCCCGGAGCACGCTACCTGACCGGGCAGGTTATTGCCGTCGATGGCGGAATGACCGCTTGAGGGGAGTATTGAGCAATCGAGGCCGATCCGAAGCGGACGCGAGCGGGTCGGTCATGGCGTAGGCAGTCTGGACAATCCGGGGGCGCGCTGATAAGGTGTTGCCCTCGGGGTCTTGATCGACCCGAATGTCGGCCGGCCATGAGCCTCCGCTCGGTGGACGGAGGCCCTTTCGGACAAGGACTGACGATCGAGGCACGCATGAGGATGCCTGCCACGATTGGGCCGGTTCACCCCACCATCCGCATTTGCAACGCACTCATCCCGTAATCTGACCCGCCGGCATCCGGGCCGCTGCCGATCGTCCACGGACGGGCGGGGGCCGGCCGTTGCCCCCGTGACCAAGGAGGTCCGCCCGTGTCGATCGAAGAACGTGTCGTGGAGATCGTCAGCGAGCAGATGGGCGTCGCCAAGGACCAGATCACTCGCGAGACCGAGTTCATCAAGGACCTGGGCGCCGACTCGCTGGACACCGTCGAACTGGTGATGGAATTCGAAGAAGAGTTCGATATCCAAATCCCGGACGAGGAAGCCGAGAAGATCCAGACCGTCGGCCAGGCGGTGGATTACATCCAGGAACATAGTAAGTAACCGCAACCGCTTCTCGCCCATTGCAAGGCTGCAAGCGAGTCACCCGGCGGGGTTCTCCCCGCCGAGGCCACGCCGGGCCGAACCGAGATCGATCGTCATGTCGCGTCGCGTTTTTATTACGGGCATGGGTGTCGTCACCGGTCTGGGCGAAACCCTCAAGGACTTCTGGGCCGGGTTGCTCGAAGGACGGAGCGGGGTTGGCCCGCTGACGCTCTTTGATACCACGCCGTTCAAGGTCCATTTCGGAGGGCAGGTGCGCGACTGGGATCCCGATGCCCGCTTCGGGCACAAGGAGGCCCGTCGGCTCGATCGCTTTGCCCAGTTCGCACTGGTCGCCGCCGAATCGGCGGTTCAGGATGCCGGGCTCGATTTCATCAACGCTCCTCCCATCCCCCACGAACGTTGTGGCGTGTATATCGGGTCGGGTATCGGAGGGCTGAACGAGTTCGAGGAACAGCACCGCAACCTG
This sequence comes from Tautonia marina, assembly GCF_009177065.1. Classification (NCBI taxonomy): domain Bacteria; kingdom Pseudomonadati; phylum Planctomycetota; class Planctomycetia; order Isosphaerales; family Isosphaeraceae; genus Tautonia; species Tautonia marina. Next base: position 67,821 of record NZ_WEZF01000018.1, on the reverse strand, counting down.
ATCGAGAAGGGCCCGAGGCAGATCAGTGCGTTTACCATCCCCAAGCTGATGGTCAACGCAGCCAGCGGGCAGATTTCGATCAAGTACGGTCTGAAAGGCCCGACCTCCGCCATGGCAACCGCTTGCGCCAGTGCCGCCAACGCGATCGGCGATGCCTTCAAGGCGATTCAGGCCGGTTGGGCTGACCTGATGGTCACCGGTGGGAGCGAGGCGGCCATTACTCACATGGGGCTCGGCGGGTTTGCCTCGATGCGGGCCCTCTCGACCCGCAATGATGACCCGCAGCACGCGAGTCGCCCGTTTGACAAGGATCGCGACGGCTTCGTGCTGGCCGAAGGGGCCGGTGTGCTGATCATTGAGGCCGAGGAAGTGGCCCGAGCCCGAGGGGCTCGCCTTTATGCCGAGGTCCTCGGCTACGGCATGTCGGCCGACGGTTCGCACATCACCGCTCCGGACGAGGAAGGCCGAGGAGCCGCCCGAGCCATGCGGATGTGCCTCAACGACGCGAAATGCGACCCGTCGAGCGTCGGCTATATCAATGCCCACGGCACGAGTACTGGCCTGGGAGACCTGGCCGAGACGAAGGCCATGAAGACGATCTTCGGCGACCATGCGAAGAACGGCCTGATGGTTTCCAGCACCAAGAGCCACCTTGGGCACTTGCTGGGGGCTTCGGGAGGCGTGGAACTGGTGGCGTCGGCGCTGGCGATCCACCGAGGCGTCTTGCCGCCGACGATCAACCTGGACGAACCCGGTGAAGGCTGCGACCTCGACTACATTCCGCACACCGCCCGAGAGGTGCGCGTCGATCGGGTGATGTCGAACAGCTTTGGCTTCGGCGGCCACAATGCGAGCCTCCTGATCGGCCGCCCCTGAGTTCGTCTGGCCGACCCTCCGGCTCGATCGGGAGCCACGGCATGAGCTGCACCCGTCGCGAAGCCCTGAGTGCGCTGATCGCCCCGGCCCTGGCCGCCGCCGCCAGGCCGGGGCGTCTTGATGTGCCGACGGTCCTGCTCCGCTCCGGCTGGCAGACCGAGAATATCGGCGATATCGCCCATACGCCGGGCCTGATTGCCGTGCTGGAGCAGCACTGGCCCGAGGCCGAGGTCATCCTCTGGCCGAGCCGCCCGCTCGACCGGGGGGTCGAGCCGATGCTCCGCGCCCGCTTCCCGAGCCTGCGGTTGATTCGGGAGCAGCAGGTGGGCGAGCCTCGGGCCGATGACCCGACGGTCGACGAGGCGATCGCCTCGGCCGATCTCTTGCTGCACGGCTCCGGACCATCGATCGTCGGCGCCTCGTCGATCCGTCAGTGGCGAGCGGCCACCGACAAGCCCTTCGGCCTGTTCGGCGTGACGATCAGCGCGATCAGCGACGCAACGCGAGACCTCCTTGCGGCCGCTTCGTTCGTCTTCACGAGAGAGACGCGATCGCTGGCGCTGGTGAAGGAAGCCGGGATCGACGGGCCGAACGTGCGATTCGTGCCCGACGCAACCTTTGCCCTCGACCTGCGTGACGAGGAGTCGGCCGACCGGCTGAGGACCGAGCATGGGCTTGAGCCGGGCCGCTTCGCCTGCTTCGTTCCCCGGCTCCGGTACACGCCGTACTGGGAAATGCGGCCGGGATCGGTTCCCGAGGCGCAAATCGCCGAGCGCTTGGCCATCAACGAGCAGTTCGCCGAGCAGGACCATGCAAAGCTCCGCGAGGCGCTGATCGCCTGGGTCCGCGAGACCGGAGGCAAGGCCCTGATCGTCCCGGAGATGACCTATCAGGTCGAGATCATCCGGCCACTTGTCTTCGACCCCTTGCCCGACGATGTGAAGGCCAAGACCGTCCCGCTCGACCGCTACTGGCTGACCGATGAGGCTGCGTCCGTCTATCGCCAGGCCGCGGCGGTGGTGAGCCACGAGTGTCACTCGCCGATCATCGCCCTGGCCGGCGGCACCCCGGCCCTCTACGTCCGCCAGCCGACCGACACCTGGAAGGGGCAGATGTACCCCGACCTCGGCCTTGGTGATTGGATGATGGATGTTGAGGACGTCACCGGCGCGGAGGTTGCCGCTCGGTTACTCACCCTTCACACCGATCCCGACGCCGCCGAGGCCCGCCGTTCCAAAGCGATTGACTCGGCCGCAGAACGATTCCGCCTGGGCGTTGCAACGGCCCGAGAGGCGATTTCGCAGGCGTGATCGTCTCTCGGGCCTTGAGGTCGAAGTGGTCCAGCACGGTTTAATAGGCGTGCTTTTCCCCCTCGCTCTCGGGGGTGACGGGCTCAGGAGCCGAGGGGGTGACGGTCTGGCGGATGGTACGGGCGTCGGATTCGGCGCGGAGGCGGGCGATGGCGTCGGCGAGGGGAAGGGTTCCCTGGTCGCCGTCGATCCGGTCGCGGTAGGCGACGAGGCGGGCCTCGGCTTCCTTGGCACCGACGACGAGCATAACGGGAATCTTTTCGAGCTGGGCGTCGCGGATCTTGGCGCCGATCTTCTCGGGTCGGCGGTCGATCGCGGCACGGAGGCCGGCGGTCTTCAGCTCGTTGAGGACCTCCTGGGCGTAGTCGGCGACCTTGTCCGAGATGGGCAAGACGCGGACCTGTTCCGGAGCGAGCCAGAGCGGGAAGGCTCCGGCGAAGTGCTCGATGAGGATGCCCATGAACCGCTCCATCGAGCCAAACGGGGCGCGATGGATCATGACCGGCCGGTGCGGTTTGTTGTCGGCCCCGGTGTATTCCAGCTCGAAGCGCTCGGGCAAGACGTAGTCAAGCTGCACGGTGCCGAGCTGCCACTGGCGGCCTAGGCAGTCTCGGACGACGAAGTCGGCCTTCGGGCCGTAGAAGGCGGCTTCGCCTTCGGCTTCCTCATAAGCGAGGCCCATCTCATCGAGCACGGCGCGGATGTCGGCCTCGGCTCGTTCCCAGACGTCGAAATCGGCTCCCTGAAACTTCGGGTCGTTGCGGTCGCTCTTGGAGAGCCGGACGCGGTAATCATTCAGTCCGAGGCTACCGAGAATGAACTGGGTCAGCTCCATCGTCTCGCGGAACTCACCACGGACCTGATCGGGGGTGCAGAACAGGTGGGCGTCGTCCTGGGTAAACCCTCGGACGCGGGTCAGACCGGCGAGCTGGCCCGATTGCTCGTAGCGATAGACGGTGCCGAACTCGGCGAACCGCACGGGGAGATCGCGATAGCTCCGTGGTTGGGCGGCATAAATCTGGATGTGATGAGGACAGTTCATCGGCTTGAGCAGATATTCTTCGCTCACGCCATGTTCCATGACGTAGCCGATACGGCCCGCGGCGTCGAGCTTCCAGTAGGGGGTGTCGTCGATGCGGGCTTCGGCCAGGAGAATCTTCTGGGTTTCGTCGTCCAGCTCATTTCGCTCAAGCCCGGCGACGAGGGCCATCGCCGGGTCGCTCAGCATCTTGAGCGTGGGGAACTGCGAGTCGCGGTAGTACGGGTAATGGCCGCTCGTCTTGTAGAGTTCGACCTTGCCGATATGAGGGGTGTAGACCGGCTCATATCCTCGCTTAAGCAGTTCGTCTTTTAAGAACTGTTCGAGGATGCCGCGGACGATCGACCCCTTGGGCATCCAGAGGATCAGGCCCGAGCCGACCTTCTCGGAAAGGGTGAACAGGCCGAGTTCCTTACCGAGCTTGCGGTGGTCGCGCTTCTTGGCCTCCTCGATCTGGGTGAGGTACGCCTCCAGATCCTTGCGGTCGAAGAAGGCGGTGCCGTAAAGGCGCTGAAGCATTGGGCCATCGGTTCGGCCCTTCCAGTAGGCCGCGGCGATCGACAGGAGCTTGAAGGCTCCGACCTTGCCCGCGTGGGGGATATGAGGCCCCCGGCAGAGGTCAACGAACTCTCCCTGGCGGTAGAAGGAGAGGGTGCCGTAGGAGTGCAATTCCTGATCGATGTGCTCGACCTTCAACTGCTGGCCGAGGTCTTCGCAGAATTGCCGGGCATCGGGAACGGGCAGGGTGAAGCGCTCGAAGGGCTCGGCCTGCTGGATGATCGTCCGCATCTCGGCTTCGATGGCCTCGAAGTCGTCCTCGGAGATGGTCCGGGAATCGGGCAGGTCGATGTCGTAGTAGAAGCCGTTCGTGGTTGTCGGGCCGAAGGCGAGCCGGGCCCCGGGGAAGATGCGGAGAATGGCGCGGGCCATCACGTGCGCCGTCGAGTGGCGCAGAACGTCGAGCGCTTCGGGATCTTTCGGAGTCAAGACCCGGAAGGAGACTGGTCCCTCGGTCGTGACCTCCAGCGGGCGATCGAGGTCAACGATCGTACCGTTGGCGACGGCGGCAATGGCGGCGTCGGCCAGCCGTTTACCGATCGAAGCCGCGACTTCTCGGGGACGGACGCCTTCGGAAAAGTCCTTAACGGAACCATCCGGCAATTGAATCTGAACCATCGGAGTTTGTGTCCGGCCTTGATGAGACCGGCCCTTGAGGCGACGAGGCCGCCCCCTCCGACCCACAACGCCGGCCAGGATCGGCTTCGTCAACTCGAATCATCTGTTCTGGGATGATAGACTATCATCGAGAATCGCGTGGCGTCCAGCGACGGAAATTGTCTGCAGGGCGCGGTTGCGGTTCGCTGGCGTGTCCGAGTCTTCAAGATCGGTCGATCGCTCCTCCGCGAGCGGCAGTCCCGGACCCCGGCTCATCCATGTCGATCGCCGATGATGACCGATCGCTTCTGTTCGCTACGCTTGCCGCGCGGTCGGGCTTGATCTCAATCTCAGAGCTGGACGCGGCGCTCAAGCAGTGGGCGACCGACCGTTCCCGGTTTATTGCCGAGGTGCTTGACGACCTCGGTTCGCTCGATGCGCAGAAAAAAGCCGCGGTTGAGCAATTGATGCGTTTGCATCTTTCGCAACATGGGAACGATCCGAGGCAGAGTCTCCGAGCACTCTCGACCGTGACCAGCGAAGAAGCCTCGGGAACGGATCAAGGCGATCCATGTTCGTATGTGATTGATTTAGAGCCTGCGACTCTTGACCCGGACGGTACCGTGATTCCGGGAGGCTTGGGCATCCGCAAGGAGGAGCGTTCGGCAAAGGCTCTTGGCGATGGCCGGTTTCGGGTTATTCGGTTGCATGCCAGGGGAGGGCTGGGAGAGGTCCATGTCGCGTACGATACGGAACTGGATCGGGACGTGGCGTTGAAGGAAATTCAGGCTCAATACGCCGATGACCTGTCCAGTCGGACCCGATTTCTGCTTGAGGCGAGGATCACGGGCAATCTGGAGCATCCGGGGATCGTGCCGGTCTACGCGCTGGGGCGGCATGAGGATGGCCGTCCTTACTACACGATGCGGTTTGTTCGGGGCGAGTCGCTCCGTGATGCGATCGAGCGGTTTCACCGGAGCGAGGGGCGGCCCCGGTCTCCGAGAAACCGGGCCTTGCGCCTGCGAAAGTTGATTGTCCGATTTCTGGCGGTGTGCGATGCCGTGGATTACGCGCACAGTCGGGGGGTGATCCATCGTGACCTGAAACCTTCGAATATCTTGCTCGGGCCGCACGGAGAGACCCTCGTGGTTGACTGGGGCCTGGCCCGGGCGCTCGACGACCTCGGGGTGGAGGAGGGCGAGGCGCGGGTTGTCGCATCGGAATCGACCGGGATCGACGCCACTGTCGCCATCGGTCCTCCGCCCAGTGCCTTGTTTGGAGGAGGGTCGGGGTCGACCGAACAGACCGTGCCCGGCGTGGCCGTAGGCACGCCCCACTTCATGGCTCCGGAACAGGCGATCGGTGATCCCGATCGGATCGGGCCGGCGAGTGATGTGTATAGTCTGGGAGCAACGCTTTCCACCCTCTTGACCGGGTATCCTCCCATCGAGGGGACGGAGCCGAAGGAGATCCTGGAGCGGGTGAAGGCGGGCGATGTGGTTTCGCCTCGGTCCCGAGATCGGTCGATCGACCCGTCTTTGGACGCGATCTGTGCAAAGGCGATGGCCTTCGAGCCGTCGGACCGCTACCCGACGGCCCGTGCCCTGGCCGATGACCTGGAACGCTGGCTGGCCGATGAGCCGGTCTCGGCCCGTCGTGATCCGTGGGGGATCCGCCTCGGTCGTTGGTCAAGACGGCATCAGAACTGGGTGGCCGGGATCCTGGCGGCCCTGGTCGTGGCGCTGGGAAGTCTGGGGTTCATCGCGCAGGTCTTGCTGGATCGTCAGCAGGCGAGGCTTGATCGGGGGGTGGCGCTGGCCGCGGCCCGAGAGGCCGATCGAGACGCTCAGGCAGCGCGCGAGGCCGAGCGATTGCAACGGTATTACGCCCTGTTCGACCGCCTCCGCCAGCGGTCGGCAACCCCCAGGCCCGGATGGACCTGGCAGGCAAGCGTCGAACTGGCCGAGGCCGCCGAGCTTCGTCCGCAAGGAGACGAGGAGGGGGCCGCCTTGCTCCGGAGCATCGCCGCCGGACGCCTTGCCACGTTCGATTTCAAAGCCGCCGACGACCTGTTGCCCGGCCTGAATCCAAGCTGCCTCGCCTTCGCTCCTGATGGGCAAACCCTCGCGCTGGGGGAGTTCAAGGCGCAGGGGTTCCTGGTCTGCTCTGTGGTGCTGGTCGATTGGCCGAGCGGGATGATCCGTCGCCGGTTCTCCTTTCCGGCGTCGTTGAAAGATCAGATTCGTGACGGGGGGCAAGACGGAGTTCGGAAGATGACCTTCGATGCCGAGGGGCGTTGGCTGGCCGTCGGAACGCGAAGTGGTCGGGTGCATGCCTGGGACCTTGACCAGGACGATCCTTACCGACAGGTCTGGTCGGCTCACGAGGGGGATGTGCTTGGATTGGCCTTTGCGTCCGGAGGGGACGCTCCGTCGATCGTCACCTGCGGAGACGACGGGGTGCTTCGTCGCTGGGACCTTGATGCTCCCCGACGTGCTCCCGAGGCTCCGGTGGCCGAGTTCCACGGCGATGGGCCGGTGCGAACGCTGGCGATTGGTCGATCGGGGGCCCTGGCGAGTGTGGTGGGAAGTCGGTTACATCGGCACAACCCGGAGACGCTGGAGTCGGTCGAGCAAGGGCCGGAGGTCGGGACCAATCGGCTGGCCTGGAGCCCGGATGGCCGGATGATTGCCGCCGGAGGATTCGAAGCAATCACCCTGGTTTCGAGTGATCGCTTGAAGGTGGTTCGTCGTCTGACCGACCCGGAGCTGGTGTCGGCCGCTCATCGCCACGGGCTCAGCGGGTTGAACTTCCACCCGTCCGGCTCGCTGCTGGTCAGTGCCAGCTCACACGATGACGATCGGCGGATCAAGTTCTGGGACGCCAATACGGGGCAGATGGTCGGTTCCATCCACGAGGCCGAGGGAACCGGATACAGCCTGATCGACGTGGCCTTCGCTCCGGACGGGGACTGGATGGTCGCGACCGGCAAGGGCAGGGCGACTCGGGTGGAATTGACGCATCACCCGGCGTATGAGGCGGTTGGCCTCGATGAAACGGAGGTCGAGGCCCTGGGCTTCGTTCCGGGTGGCCAGGCCCTGGCTCGGCTCGGCCGATCGGACGATCTGGTGAGGGTCGATTTGTGGAGTCTCAAGGGATCGGAGCGGCTTGCCGGGATTGATCTCCCGACCGAAGGTGCGAAGGATGGCGGACCCCTGGGAATGGCCGTGGCTCCAGAAGGAGATTCCGTGGCATTCTGTGGGGCAGGGGCCGGTGTCTTTCTCTGGGAGATCGGCACGGAGAAGCCTCCGGAGCGAATCAGCCTGAGGCTGCCTTCGACGTTGGAGTATTCTGCAGACGGCCGGCGGATCTGGGCACTGTTCGATGATCAGACGGAGATTGGGTGCTGGGATCTGGATCGCCACGAAATGCTGGTTGGTTGGCGCGATCGGGGGGCGGAGATTGTCCGGGGAATGCTCCGGCTTCCCAGTCTGACCCAGGCCGAGCCCTGGATTGTGGCCGGGGGACGTGACGGCCTGACCCGCCTGCTTCGGCTCGAAGCGGGTGAGCTGGTCCTGATTCGGCAATGGGACCACGCAAATGGTCCCATCCTGGCCCTGGCGCTTCGGCCGGAGGGCGGCCTGGTTGTCTCAGGAACCTCAGGCGGGTCGCTCATGACGATTCCGCTTCCCGACGGGGTTCCGTTCCGGGCGGTCGAGGACGCTCATCCTGGAGGTGTCACGTGTCTAGCGATCGCTCCGGATGGCCGATCCCTGGCCTCGGGAGGGTTTGATCGGGCCGTTCGGCTCTGGCGGATCGACGCCCCGAGGCTCCGGCATGTGGCCACTCTCGGCCTGGCAAGTGGGGGGATTCGGGACCTCGACTTCGCTCCCGACGGCCGATCGCTGGCCGTCGCGGTCGAAGGGGAGCACGCTCTGCGCCTTTGGCAACTCGACCGCCTGGAAGCGTCGTGGGACGGGATGGGTATCGGGGTCGAACCCTGAGGACCGCGACCTGCGGTCCCGGAAACAGCTTCGCAGGCCGCAGAGATTGCCCTGTTGGCCAAAGCAAGGTCGATCGGTACGAGCGGCCCTTCGGCGTCTCACGATCGCCCGGCTTGGTTCGGAGGATCGGTCGGCGCGGCCGATGATGGTTCGGCGACAGGATGGTCTTTTGTCCCCGCTCGGCGATGGTCGCCTCGGGGGCCTGGTCTCTCGGAGGAGCGCCGACCCATGGGCTTCCTGAACGGGCGCGTCAGCTATGTGCGGTTCCGGGTCAGCGGCGAGTCACCCTTGCCGTTCGACGAGGAATTCCTGGAAAAGGCGGCGAACCACGCCATCGGCCGACACGGCGAGGCCGACCCAACTGACGGGGTGCATTTCGGCTGGTCGGGCGGAAACCATGTGCTCGACATGACCTTCGAGCTGGGCAAGAATTCGATTAACGATGCCCTGCACCTGGGCATGAGGATCGACGCCGACAAGATTCCCGGCGACCTGCTGAAGGCCTACACTCAGATTGAGCTGGATGCTCGTGCCGCCCAGAATGCCAGCGGCCGACCCACTAAGGCTCAGCGGGAGGAGGCCAAGGAAGCCGCCAAGGTCCGAGCCGAGGCCGAGGCCGCCGACGGCCGCTACCGGCGCCGGAAGATGCACCCGATTCTCTGGGACGCCCGGACCAACACGTTGTATGCCGGTGCCACGTCCAACGCCGTGCTCGACCGCCTGCTCCCCTTGTTCCGCGAGACGTTTGACCGAACACTCGAACCGGTGACCGCCGGGGTGCTGGCCGCGTCGATCGCCGCCGAGATGGGCCACGGCGACGCGCTTTATGACTCTGCCCCGCTTGCCCTGTTCGGCGATGGCGACTCGGCGCTCTATTCCTCGATCGCCTGGGCCGAGGCCGACCCGACGAGCCGAGACTACTGGGGTAACGAGTTCCTCCTCTGGCTCTGGCACACGCTCCAGAACGAAGGGGACGTGCTGACCTTGGCCGACGGCTCGGAATGCTCGGTCATGATCTCCAAGACCCTGCAACTCGACTGCCCCCGAGGCGAGACGGGCCGCGATAGCCTCTCGTACGAAGGTCCGACCCGGATGCCCGAGGCCCTTCGCGCTTTGCAATCGGGCAAGCTGCCCCGCAAGGCCGGTCTCTTGCTCGAACGCCAGGGGGCGACCTACGAACTGACGATCCAGGCCGAAACGATGGCCGTCTCCGGCGCCGCCTTGCCCAAGGAGGACGGCGTCTCCGGTCGTGAGGCGATCGACGGCCGGATCGACCTGCTTCGGCACCTGACCGAGTCGCTCGACTTGCTTTACGGCTGCTATGTCCGCCGTCGTCTCGACTCTTCCTGGAACGGCGAGCTGGGCCGAATCCGGGACTGGCTCCGCGCAGCCTGATTCTTTGGATTCGGGACAATCCGCGCCGACGATCGCGTCTTGGATCGGTGATGACGGTCAACGGCAATACGCACGCCCTGCTCGGGTCTATTGGCCCGAGCAGGGCGTGCTGAATTATGGAATTCTTAATCGAAAAACGCTCAGAAGTTCGTTTGGTTCATGTCGTTTATTGAGCTTGTGAAAGTGTGATCTAATTTTTGGATTTGGGCTGTACAGGTCACGGCTCACTCGGCAACCGCCCCCATTTCAAGCGATCGGCGGACCAGTTCCGGGAGATACTTAACCGGCAAGGTGCCGTGGGAGAGGGTGGCCTCGTGAAAGCGAGCGAGGTCGAAGGCGTCTCCCTGCTCGCGCTGAATGGCCTGGCGGAGGCGGTGAAAGGCGACACGACCGACAAAGTAGGTGGAGAGCTGCGCCGACGACTGCTTGGATCGGATGACCTTGCCGGCGGCTTCCCCTTCGGTCTGGAAGGCACGGTCCATGAGCAAGCTCATGGCCTGCTCGTCGGTCATGGAGTGGGCGTGCATCTCGTGGTCGAGGATCGCATTGACGACGGCTCGTAAATAAAATTTGAGTTGTTGCATGCGCAGCTTCGGGTCGCCAAGTCCGAAGCCCTCGTCAAGCATCATCCGTTCGGTGTACACGGCCCAGCCTTCCGCGAAGGTGCCCGAGGAAAGGACTCGACGGATCAACGACGGGCAGCGGTTCGAGTATTCGAGCTGGACGTAGTGGCCCGGGTAGGCTTCGTGGATCGTGAGGATCTGGAGCATCCGGGCGTTGTACTCCCGGAGGAAGCTTGCGACGCGCTCCTCGTCCCAGTCGCTTGGCGGCGGGCTGATGGCGTATTCGCTACGGCTCTCGGGGTCGAGCGGAGGGGCGGGGTTAAGATAGGCGACCGAGTTGCCTCGCATAAATTCAGGCATCTCGATGATTTCGCAACGATCCGGTTCCGGAAGTTGAAGAATGTTGCGATCGTTGATGAACGTTTTGATGGAAGCGACGGTGGCTTTCGCGTCGGAGACGAGCGTGTCGGGAGAGCCGTGTTCCCGGCCGATCTGATCAAGAACCTTTCGGATCAGCGTTCGACGCCCTTCCGGGTCGTCCGGAGGTACGGGGGTGTTCGGGAACATCTCCCACCAAAGTTGTCGGGCGATGACGGCCATCTCTTGCTCGACCCGCTCGGCTTCGGCCGTGGCCTCAGCCAGGACCTCGGCGGCGGTCAGCCCGGAATTCAGCTCCCGAGCCACCTTTTCGGCAAACAGGTCGGGGCCGATCCGCCAGTCGTCGCCGGCCTTCGGCAAGAGCTCATTGGTGAGGAAATCGAGATAGTCTTGCAACGCCTCGGCGGCCTCGGCGGCGACTTCGGCCAGGACTCCCTCGTCTCGGGGACGGTTGGCGAACAGAAAGACGTCGTCGGTGTAGAAGGCAATGGCTCCCTGAGTCTGAAGGATGGCCGTCTCGACCTTGACCCGAGGCGCATCGGAGAGGGTGGCCTTGGCCGTCTCGACGATCCGAGGGACAGCCTTGATCCGCTCGATGGCGTTGGACAGGTTCTCGGCTGCCGGAAGGGTGGACTGCGTGAGCAGCAGGTAAACCCCCTCGGTGGTGTAGCCGACGTAGGTCCTCGGGTCGTTCTCGAAGGGCTTGAAGTGTTCGGACAGCCAGAGGGTGTATTCCAGGTGATGGCGGAAGATCTCGTAGTCGATCTGACCGTCGCGGCTGAGGGCGTCGTAATCGACACGCTCGGGCAATTCGGCGAGGAACCGACGGTCACGCTCGACCCATCCGGCCCTGGACTCGGCCGACAGGTCTTCGAGCCGATCGTCGAAGCGATGATCGCCCAGGCGGGTTGCCATGAGCGGTTCATCGGCGAACCAGGCGTCGAGATAGTCCTGGAACAGTGATTCCAAGGCGGCGTCAGCGTGCTCCTGTGCCTGAGCAGGAGCAGGTGCAACGGCCAGGGCTCCGAGGACAATCCAGGTGAGGCACACGGTCATCGTCGAGGCACTCCTCATGAGCGAGCGGGGGATCGGATCAGGTCGATCCGCCCGGGAACTCGGGCGGGGGCGTGCCGCGTCTGGCGATGCTCTCGCGAGATCATCACGAGGCGGACGCCGAGCGAGGTCGGCTTATTGCACGACCTCGCCGGAAGCCTTGTCGAGCATCGTTGCGTCAGACGCGAATGGCGTCAACTGCCTGGTGCTCGCGGTCGGCACGGTCGTCAATAACGTAGTGGGCAGCCAGGCGGGGAGTGGCGAACGTGACCTGCGCATTGAGCAGTTCCCAGAGGGGCGATTGCGTTCCCAGGCAACGTCTCGGAAGATGGCGAGCGTTTCGGCCTTCATGTCGCTGGCAAGCTGTTCGTTCCAGTTGGGGAAGCGTTTGGGATCGGGACGGAGGCTTTTTCGCTGATCAAGGTAAAGCCAAGCGTGAATGAACCGCTCGCCCCGGTCAACTCCGCGAAGGTTGCGGAGCATGCGCTGAACCTGAGTGGCGATGCGGGGGCGTTCGGAGAGTTCACCCGCATCGGCGGGCTGCAAGAGTTCCCGATCGGACGGTCCCCCCCAGAGAATGTTACTGAGGCGGGAGGCGAGTTCGTGGCCCGTCACCGGCTGCATCGAGCCGTCGCCGCGTTGGGTTTCGATCCGGTCGATGAAGCGAGGAGACTGGAGCAACGTTTCGGTCGGGCAGGGAGCGATCTTCCGTATTGCGTCGCGTTTGTTCTGGAGTGAGGGCTCGACTCGATCCCGGCAAAGTCGGACAGTATTCTCTGGAGTATCCGTCACGTGGCGGAGGTTGGGAAATCAACCGGACGGGCAATGGAAGCGGGCCAAGGCTCATGGATCAGCGTGAGGTGAAGAGAGGGCCACGGATCGGAACCGTCACCCGGGTTCGAGAAAGTGTTGTGGATGCCGTTTTTCCGAACGGGATTCCGGCGGTGTATCACGCACTTCGCACCGGAGAAGACCGAGAGATCGTGATCGAGGTTCTGGATCATCTTGATGAACAGACGATCCGAGGGATTGCCCTCACAAGTACTCAGGGGTTGGCGAGGGGATCAGCTATCGAGGACACAGGTCAGCCGTTACGAGTTCCAGTCGGAGAACGGTTACTGGGTCGCATCTTCAATGTGTTCGGTGAGACGATTGACGGTTTGGAGCCAATTGAGGGGGGGGAATGGCGGTCGATTCACCAGGAGCCGCTTCCTCTGGTTCGTCGCGTGACGAAGACCGAAGTGTTTCGCACCGGGATCAAGGCAATCGACCTCCTCTCCCCACTCGAACGCGGCGGCAAGGCCGGGCTGTTTGGTGGGGCCGGGGTCGGCAAGACCGTGCTGATCATGGAAATGATTCATAACATGATTGGTCAGCATGAAGGAATCAGCCTCTTCTGCGGAATCGGTGAGCGGATCCGGGAAGCGGTGGATATGTACGATGAGGTTCGGGACGCTGGAGTTCTGGACAACACGGTGCTCGTCTACGGACAGATGAACGAACCTCCGGGCGCCCGGTTTCGGGTGGGCCACGCGGCGCTGACGATGGCCGAGTATTTCCGGGACGACCGCAGGCAAGACGTTCTGCTCTTGATCGACAACATCTTTCGGTTCATCCAGTCGGGATCGGAGGTTTCGGGACTACTCGGTCGATTGCCTTCGAGGCTCGGCTATCAGCCGACGCTCGGATCGGAACTGGCCGAACTGGAAGAGCGGATCAGCAATACGGAGGCCGGGGCGATCACTTCCATCCAGGCGGTCTACGTGCCAGCCGACGATTTTACAGACCCGTCCGCGGTCCATACATTCCATCACCTGTCGGCCTCGATTGTTTTGTCTCGACAGCGAGCGAGCCAGGGATTTTACCCGGCGATCGACCCGCTCAAGTCGGAATCAAAAATGCTTGTGCCTCACATCATTGGACGGCGTCATTTCGAAATCGCGCAGGAGGTGCGTCGCACGCTGGCGACCTACGAGGACCTGAAAGACATCATCTCGATGTTGGGCTTGGAGGAACTCTCACGAGAGGATCGACGGACCGTGGAACGTGCCCGGCGCCTTGAGCGGTTCCTGACCCAACCGTTCGTCGTGACCGAACAGTTCACCGGGATTGAGGGACAAATCGTGGATGCCGATGAGACCCTGGACGGCTGCGAACGCATTCTCAATGATGAATTTGCCGATTTTTCTGAGGCTGACCTCTACATGATCGGCACGATTGATCAGGCGAAGACGAAACAGCAAGCCAGGACGAGGGACCAGAACGGTAACGCCCAAAATGAGACGCAGAGTCAGGAGCAGGTCGCAGAGACGACGATCAACGAGCAGGGTTCGGAGGACAACGCATCATGATCCTCCGCGTGCTGCTTCCTGAGCGAGTCCTGATCAACGAGAAGGTGACCAAGGTCAAAGCAGAGGCGGCGAATGGGGCGTTTACACTGTTGCCGAAGCATGTCGATTTTGTCGCGGCACTTGTTCCGGGCATCCTCTCGTTCGCATCGGAGGAGGAGGGTGAGCGGTTCATGGCAATTGACCAAGGGGTGCTGGTCAAGTGCGGTGATGAGGTGCTGCTCTCGACCCGAAACGCAGTGATTGGACCTGGTCTGGAGGATTTGAAGCGGACGGTTCGAGAACAGTACGAGCTGGTCGACGATCGAGAACGCCACGCCCGGTCGGCGTCGGCTCGTCTTGAGGCCGGCCTTGTTCGACGCTTCATGGAGCTCGAGCACAGTGGATCCTGACCATCGAGCCTCGCAAGATCTTCAGAAGCAGCCTGAGCCACTTGAGGACATCGTCCGTCGCAAGGCGGAGCGCAAAGCTCGTGCCCGTGAGGGCAAATCTTATAGCCTCTGGTATGGGCTGGGAATGTTCGGGCTGGTGGGCTGGTCGGTGGCGATTCCGACGCTGGTCGGTGTGGCAATCGGTGTGTTGCTTGACACCAGACGATCCGACACGATCTCCTGGACCCTGACCGGCCTGGGAATCGGTATTATCGTGGGTTGCCTCAACGCCTGGTTCTGGGTGAAGCGGGAGAGCCGCATATGAGTGAGGCGTCCGGTGAGATGGTCTGGCTGGTGCTGCTCGTCGGAGTGGCGATCGTCCTGTCGATCCTGAGCAAGTCGGGATTGCGGCGGCTTGGGGTGCCGGCGCTAATCGGCTCGATCGTTCTGGGATTCCTCCTGAGACTCTGCGATGCCCGCTGGGAGCTTCTCTCCGAGTCTGGATACACCACGTTTCGTCTTCTCGCCGATCTGGGACTGATTGCCCTTCTTTTTCGGGTCGGTCTGGAGAGTAACCTGCCGGGGCTGATCAGCCAGATCGGGCCCGCCGCCCGCACCTGGATCGGCAATGTCGGCATCAGTGGTCTGCTTGGTTTCGTCACGGCTTACTGGTTGCTCGATCTGGGGACGATCGCCAGCCTGGTGATCGCCACCGCGCTTACGGCGACGAGCGTGGGTGTTTCGGTTGCGGTCTGGCAGGAGGCCGGCGCACTCGACACATCGACTGGACAGTGGCTGATTGACGTGGCCGAACTCGACGACGTCTCTGGCGTACTCCTGATGGCCGTGCTC
Organism: Tautonia marina; assembly: GCF_009177065.1. NCBI lineage: Bacteria > Pseudomonadati > Planctomycetota > Planctomycetia > Isosphaerales > Isosphaeraceae > Tautonia > Tautonia marina. The sequence goes on along the minus strand of NZ_WEZF01000018.1, from coordinate 52,477 downwards.
TTTGCGCTCCTCCCGGCCATGACCGGGTCGGCCCCTCCGGCAGAGGTGAGCCAGGAGTCGATGCACCTCGACACGCTGGTCTTCCCCGTGTTTCTCGCGGCGGCGATCTTGCTCTTCGGCTCCTTGATTTTTCGGGAGCTTCGGCGACCGATGGGGAGGTGGTTCAGGACTGACGAGCGATTGCCAGAGCCGATGTTGCGGATTGCAGCCGTGGCGATCGGGGTTGCTGCGCTCGCGGCCCTCTTCGGGGTTGCGATGGTCGCGTTGTTCAACCTCTTGCCTGCTGGCCCGAGGGATGGCTTCCCCATTGCCACCTTATTGAAGACGCTGGGCCGGTTCGCCTTCCTCTTCGCCTTGTTCCTGGGATTCTGCTACGTATTCACCAGGAGACTCGAGGAACGCATGACCCGATGGTTCCGCCAACTCGAGCCGATGCCAGACCCGATGCTACTGGTGGTTGGGGTGGGATTCGTCATCGCAGCCCTCGCGGGGTTCATGGGCTTCTCGATCGCGATCGGCGCTTTCTTTGCCGGCCTGGTCTTCAGTCGGGACCCGGAGATGGTGCAGATCGATGCATCGTTCAGCTCGCTCTACGACCTGTTCAGTCCGTTCTTTTTTATCGGTATCGGTCTGAGTATTGATCCCTCTGCGCTCTTGTCGGCACTCGGCCCTGGGACGTTCCTGCTGGTGGCTGCTGTGGTGGGGAAGGTCGCCGGCACCGCTGTCCCGGCCCTGTTGTCAACCGACTGGAGGACTTCGCTGCTGCTGGGGATTGGTATGGTGCCCCGCGCCGAGATCGCCATGGTCATCGTGGAGCGCGGGCGGGCGATGGGCTCCGACGTTGTGCCACCGGAGGTTTTCTCGGCAATGGTCCTTGTCGTACTGGGGACCTGCCTGATCGCCCCCCTCTCGCTCCGTCCACTCCTGAGGCAATGGCTCAGGCCGAAAGTGCAAGGAGACTTTTCGTGATCCTCGATCCTGAGACAGTTGTCCCCCTGATCCTCGCCTTCACCGCCGGAGGCTTGATCGGCGCTATCGCGTTCGGCGGCCTCTGGCTCACGGTAAGGCGACTCCCGACGAGCCGACGGCCTGGGTTACTGCTGCTGGGCAGCTTTGTCGGAAGACTGGGGATCTGTCTCCCGTTGATCTTCGTAGTGATGGGCGGGCACTGGGAACGACTTGCAGCCTGTCTCGTCGGCCTGCTTGCTGTGCGGACTGTCATGATCCGTCGTTGGGGGCCTGATCGGGTTCCGGCTCGAATGGGATGAGGAGAATGGATCGTGGACCTGATGGATCTCAAGCAGATTAGCCCGGATGAGGTTGTCTTCTGGCAGTGGCGATTTGTAACAGTCAATGCCACCCTGGTATATACCTGGGTGGTGATGATCGTTCTGGTCTTTTGTTCGTGGCTGGTGACGCGAAGCCTTTCGACAGGGCCGAAGATCTCTCGATGGCAGAATCTCCTAGAAGTGATTGTCGATGGCATTCGGGGTGAGATTGCCGAGATCACTCAGCAAAGGCCGGAGCGATATTTGCCGTTCATCGGCACACTGTTTCTCTTCATCTTGGTTTCGAACCTGCTGAATATCGTTCCCGGGTTTGTTTATGTCGCACCCACGGCTTCTCTTTCAACGACCGCCGCCCTGGCGATTTGTGTCTTCTTCGCCGTTCCGATTTACAGTATCGCCAACGATGGCATATTGGGATATCTCAAAAACTTTGTCCGGCCGACGCCGTTGATGCTACCGTTTACGCTGATCGGTGAACTGTCTCGGACGCTTGCGCTCGCTGTGCGATTGTTTGGAAACGTCATGAGCGGCACCAAAATCGTGGCAATCCTGATGGCCGTGGCCCCGCTCATCTTTCCGGTCCTCATGCACGTGCTCGGGCTCTTGACTGGAGTGATCCAGGCCTACATCTTCGCGGTGCTGGCGATGGTCTATATTGCCTCTGCGAGCAGAGTCCGGGAGGAGGAGGTCCAGGAGTATCGCTTAATTGTTCAGAATGAGAAGCAAGGGCATGACCAGAAACTCTCCCAGGGACATGAAGGATTGAAGGACCATGGATAATCTTGGATTGATCGGGATGATCTCGATCTTTACGGCAGGATTGACAATCGGACTGGGGGCGATCGGCCCCGCGCTCGGTGAGGGCCGAGCCGTGGCATCGGCTCTCTCGGCGCTCGCTCAGCAGCCGGATGAAAGTAATACGATCACTCGAACCCTCTTTGTGGGGCTCGCAATGATTGAATCAACCGCGATTTACTGTTTTGTTGTGTCGATGATTCTGATTTTCGCAAACCCGTTTTGGGATTACTTCACGCAACAGACGGGCGGGGGGGGGTGATCCGTGCTGATCGAGTGCCTCTGGGTTCTCGCCCAGGCTTCCGGTCGCGATGCGGCGCCGTCGGGATCGAACGGTGAACTCGTTCACTGGTTCACCGTCGTTGCTCAGATCGTCAACTTTCTCATCCTGGTGTTCCTCCTCCGGCACTTTCTCTATGGACGAATCATCAAGGCAATGGAGCGGCGTCAGGAGCAGATCGCCTCGCGGTGGGATGAGGCGGAGCAGCGCCAGCAGGAGGCCAAGGATGAGGCAGACCATTACCGGCAACGACTTCGGGAGCTTAACGAGCGTGGAGACGAAATTCTGGACGAGGCCAAAAAGAAGGCCGGTCGGCGTCGTGAGGAATTGATCGACGAGGCTCGCGACGAAGTCGAACAGATGCGATTGCAATGGCGCAACGCACTCCGACAGGATCAGGAGGCGTTTCTCGCAGAACTCCGGCGGCGAGCAGCGGAAGGTACCTGCTCGATAGCCAGGCGAGCGCTTGTTGACCTGGCGGATGCCGATCTGGAACAGCAGGTTCTGAAGACGTTTTTCAGACAGCTGGAAATGCTGGATCGAGGTCATCGAGACGGACTTCGGGAGTCGCTCCGGAACCCGAACCACAGACCGATTCTTCGAAGTGCCTTCGAATTCCCTGATCACCAGCGAGCCTCAATTTCCGAACGTCTCCGTAATGACCTCGGAGGTGAGTTCGATTTGCGATTTGAGACCGATCCGAGCCTTATCTGCGGGTTTGAGTTGAATGCCGATGGTCGAAAATTGGCCTGGGACATCTTCGACTATCTCAATGAATTGCTGGAAGAACTGTCGAGTGCGATCCGTCATGAGATCTCCGACTCGGAGGCACATTGAGAGCGTCGAGAAGTCGGGAGGAGTCTGAGCGATCGAGAAACCTGCACGATCGAGAATCTCACGAGTGATTCTCCAGAACCGAGGGATCATCGACGTCAACGCCTCAACGAAACAGGGCGGAATCAGATGGAATGGGATGCGAACGGACGACTCCTCGGGATCCTTGAAGAGACATTCGATGTGGTGGATCGTACCGTACAAGCGTACCGGGTGGAGCCGGTCGTTGAAGCGGTCGGGTGTGTGACGTTTGTCGGGAGAGGTGTTGCCCGGGCCAGCGGTCTTGCGGAAGTTCGGGCTCGAGAAGTCATTCGGTTCCCCGGGAACGCTCTCGGGATGGCGTTCAACCTCGATCCTGAGGAAGTCGGCATCGTCCTCCTCGATGACAGCACGGGTTTGTCGGCAGGAGCTGAGGTGCGACGAACGGGGCGGGTGCTCGATGTCCCGGTCGGAGCGTCGTTGCTGGGAAGGGTTGTCGACGCGGTGGGACGTCCACTTGACGAGGGGGCTCCGCTGAAAACCCGGGAGCGGTTGCCGATCGAGCGGCCAGCTCCTGGAATCATGGATCGGGCCCCTGTGAAAGTACCGCTCCAAACAGGTTTAAAGGTTGTGGATGCGCTGATTCCTGTTGGGCGGGGTCAGCGGGAGCTGATTCTTGGTGATCGGCAGACTGGCAAGACGGCCATTGCACTCGACGCGATGATTCATCAGCGCGATACGGAGGTACTTTGCGTCTACTGTGCGATTGGCCAGCGGATGTCGGCGGTCGCAAAGCTTGTGGACGACCTTGAAACCTTCGGAATTCGAGAGAAAACCATTGTCGTCGCCACTTCCGAGAAAGATCCTCCTGGCTTGCAGTTTGTAACGCCCTATGCGGCAATGAGCATGGGAGAATTCTTCAGAGATCGAGGTCGAGACGTGTTGGTGGTCCTGGATGATCTGACTCGGCACGCCTGGGCGTATCGCGAGTTGTCACTCTTGCTGCGACGCCCACCAGGACGTGAAGCATTTCCAGGCGATATTTTCTATATTCATTCTCGATTGCTCGAGCGGTCGACCCACCTCAACGACGAGCTAGGAGGGGGTTCGCTGACGACACTGCCGATCGTTGAGACCGAGGCACAGAACCTCTCAGCATACATCCCCACGAACCTGATCTCGATCACCGATGGGCAGATTTACCTTTCGCCAGACCTGTTCCGCAAAGGAATTCTTCCGGCGATCGAGGTTGGGCGATCGGTGTCTCGCGTGGGAGGGAAGACTCAGTTGCCGGCGTACCGGGCGGTCGCGGGCGATTTGAAACTCGCGTACTCCCAATTCCAGGAGTTGGAGGCGTTTGCACGATTCGGAACCCGGCTTGAAGAAGAAACACGCAGGTCGCTCGAACGGGGTCGTCGGGTCCGAGAGGTCCTGAAACAGGCCCAGTACGATCCGTTGCCAGTCCCTCAGCAACTCGCCGCGCTTGTTGCGATTAATCATGGCCTGTTTGACAAGGTTCCAGTCGAGCGTGTCATGGTACTGGAAGCACGTGTCCGAGAGGCCGTTACAGCGCAATTGCCTGAGGTATGTGAGCGAATTCAGTCGGGGAAACCACTGGAAGAGGTCGATCGGCATGCCATCGTTGAAGTTGCTCGAACGGTGATCGAGAGGCATCGATTGGCGAGTCCTCAATCCGAGTTCGACGATCACGCCTCGCAGGCTGAACACCGAAACCTGGACGACTCCGAGCACGATCAAGCCAGGGGTTAGCAGATGCAGACAACCGAGATCCTGAAGCACAAACTGGCGACCGCGGAAGATCTATACTCGGTTGTCAAGACAATGAAAGCACTTGCGGTCGTGAATATTCGTCAGTATGAGGAGGCGGAACGTTCGCTCGATCAGTATCGTCGAGCGGTCGAGATGGGTTTGCAAATTGTGCTTCGGCAAGTTCCGCGATCACGGGTCGTGACGCGCAATGCCCCCCGTCGAAACCTCGGGGCGGTTGTCTTCGGATCGGATCAAGGGATGTGCGGCCAACTCAACGACGACGTGGCCCGTCATGCGATCGACGAAATGGATGCCTCTGGAGTCGATCGTGAAGGACGAGCACTTTTCGCTGTCGGTCATCGCATCGCAGGGCGGCTCGAAGATGCAGGGCAACCGCTCGAAGGGACCGCATCGGTTCCTGGCTCAACTTCCGGGATCACACCCGCTGTACAGGATCTTCTTCTGAGAATTGACCGCTGGCGAGACGAATGGCAAATCGATCAGGTGTTGCTGTTCTATGCGGAGCACCATTCTGGAGCCTCGTATCGTCCTCGCACAACGCATCTTTTGCCCATTGATGACCATTGGCTTCATACGTTGCAGGAACGGAAATGGCCGACGAATCAGGTTCCTATGTTTACCATGAACCGGGACCGCCTCTTTTCCTCGCTTGTTCATGAGTATTTGTTTGTCTCGCTCTATCGAGCCTTCGCCGAGTCCTTGGCCAGCGAAAACGCGAGCCGACTCGCATCGATGCAGGGGGCCGAGCGAAATATCGAAGAACGTATTGTCGAACTCACCATGCTTTACCAGCAGCGCCGTCAGCTTGCGATTACTGAGGAATTGCTTGATGTCGCGGCAGGATTCGAAGCGCTCTCTACCAAACAAGATAAGTAGATGCTCTCGTTGAATTTGGTTCAGTTCAGGTTCATCGCTGGAGTCGCTGGACATGTATGTGCTATCGGAGAGTAGAAGTCGATCATGAAAGCCGGTTTTATGCTCATCGTAAATTTTGCGAGAATGTTTATGGTGTTGAGTCGGTTGTTTGAGTTCGCGCAAACACCGAACTCACTCGAGAATCCCCGTCTCTGGGGTCAAGAATTCCGATCACCTGTTGCGGGATGTTGAGGAGATTCAAGCTCTCTTGATTGTGTTCGTTTTTTAGCAATTCCTGGTCCTCGCTGTAAGCTCGACGCGCCTTCGGGTCTTGTTCTCTCGGGTCTTCTTCTCAAAGAGGGCCTCTCGATGGCCGCAGGGAGCATGATGAATGATTCCGCACGTGCCTTGCCCCCGGTGTGGGGCGATTCTCTCATCCGATGCTCTTGGTCCTCTTTGCCCCTCCTGTGTGGTCAGGCAGGTTCTCCTCGATGATACCCTGTCGGATCGGGTTGGATCTGACGGAGATGGGGAGGAAACGTGCTCATGGACTGCCGATGAGGTCGCTGGCGATTTCAAGGAGCCGACTCAAAGGGAAGAGAGTCAAGTTCATCCGGAGCAACGTTTCGGCGACTATGAGTTACTTGACCTCCTCGGCCGAGGCGGTATGGGAATCGTGCACGAGGCTCGTCAACTCAGTCTGGGGCGGTTGGTTGCGTTGAAGTTGATCCGATCTGGGAGTCCTGCATCCGAATCGGAACTCTTGCGATTTCGGACCGAAGCTGAGGTCATTGCTGGACTTGATCATCCGAACATTGTCCCGATTTATGAAATCGGAGAGTACGAAGGGAATCCTTATTTCAGCATGAGGCTACTCCGTGGGGGAGATCTGGCCGAGCGTTTATCTCAATTTCGAGACGATCCTCAGGCCGCCGCCGAACTGATGATCACGATCGCCAGAGCTGTGGAGTATGCCCACCGACGCGGGATTTTGCACCGCGATCTCAAGCCGTCGAATATTCTGCTTGATGGGAACGGGCAACCGCATATCACCGACTTCGGTCTGGCAAAGCGAATCGAGGACGCCTCGGACCTGACCCGATCGGGAGATATTTGTGGTTCACCGCCGTACATGGCTCCGGAGCAGGCGTCGGGTGATCGTGGAGCTGTGACCACGGCGACCGATGTGTACGGACTCGGAGTCATCCTGTATGCGTTACTCACCGGAGGGCCGCCCTTTTGTGGCTCTACGGTGCTCGAGACGCTGTCAATGGTCCGGGAAGAACCACCCAAGCCTCCGAGTCGAATCAACGGGCGAGTGGATCGTGACCTGGAGACGATTTGCCTGAAATGCCTGGAGAAAGATCCGGCCAATCGTTACGACTCGGCAGAGGAGTTGGCTGCGGACCTGGTTCGCTGGCGATCCGGTCTTCCCATCCAGGCCCGACCAGTTGGACCCTGGGTCAAAGCCTGGCGGTGGGCCCGCCGTCGGCCTTCGGCGGCGGCCCTTGGATTGATCCTCGGATTTGCATCGCTCAGTCTCGTGGCGGGAGCCGCGGTGGTTGTGCAAGGCCAACTGGTCGATCGGATGGAGCAGATTCGGCGACGTTCGGAGTTGCGTTCGCTGATTCTTGAGATCGATCGTGGATGGAATACCTTGAGACGGACCAGTCAGGCTGCTCCTCGTCCGATTCCATCAGAAGTGGCCCAGAAGCCTGGTCCACTCTTCCTTCCCCATGCCTACATTGCTCCTGGCGGGCGGTTTCAGGAGATGTATGGATGGGATAGCTACTTCATTCAGCTTGGCCTTCTCCGCTCCGGCAACGTTCATCTGGCCAAGGAGATGGTCGACAATTTCCTCTACGAGATCGATCACTACGGTAAGATTCTAAACGCCAATCATACCGATTATCTAACACGTTCCCAGCCGCCGTTTCTCACTCGGATGATTCTCGGAGTCTACGACGAGTTTTCACGTCGGGATCCCACCAGGGCTCGGGCCTGGCTGGAGGAATCCGTTCCCAGAATTGAAGCGTATCACCGCTACTGGACCGAAGCGCCGCATCTGGTGTCGGATACGGGCCTCTCGCGCTATTACGATGCAGGTTGGGGGCCGGCGCCCGAGGTGATCTCGAAGGAACGGGATCGGCTCGGCAGGACACATTACGATCGTGTTTCCGAATACTTCGAGAAATATCTTGTCAGGGAATACGATGTCCAAGCCTACTTCCAGAACGGAGAGTTAACTTCGCGGTTCTATCAGGGCGATCGCTCCATGCGAGAATCGGGCTTCAACCCGACGGATCGATTCGGTCCGTTCGGGGTTGAGGTCGTGAATTACAACCCGGTTTGTCTCAATGCGTTGTTGTTCGTGATGGAGTCGGATTTGGGCGAAATCCTGATAATACTCGATCGCAAAGAAGCTGCGGCGGGCTGGATTGGTCGTGCGAAACAGAGGCAGTCGACCATGAACGAACTGATGTGGGACGAAGAAGATGGGTTGTACTATGATTATCAGTTCGTCGAAAAAAAGCTGGGACGATATCCCTTCGTGACGACTTTCTATCCACTCTGGGCCGGGCTTGCTGACGCAGGTCAGGCCGATCGGGTTGTGGCAAATTTGCACCTTTTTGAACGGCCCGGCGGGTTGCAAACCAGTACCAATGAGAGTGGTAGCCAGTGGGATGCTCCGATCGGCTGGGCGCCAATGCACCTGATCGCGGTTCAAGGATTGCGGCGCTATGGTCACCATGAGGTGGCTGACCGGATCTGCGTCGCGTTTCTCTCGATGGTGCTCGACGAGTTCGCCGAGCATCGGGCAACCTTTGAGAAATACGACGTGGTTCGCCGGGAATCGGACCTTGACATTCGATTTGGCGACACCACGAACGAATCGGGCTTCGCCTGGACGAACGCGGTGTTCCTGGAACTCTATGGTCAACTGATCGAACGAGAGAACGAGCACCTCCTTCTTCGTTCGTCCCATTGGGCAGGGGTTGGCGTGCACCCAGAGGGTAGGGGAGAGGGAGCGAGGTGATGCGGACTCTCAACCATCTTTGGCGACCGACCAGCAAGAAACTTGCTGGTCGGTCTCTCGACAGCTTTGCTCAGGAGTCTGCGGCGAGATCGGATAATAGTTGATCAACCAGCGATGGAAGCAGTTGAAGGCGGTTTGAGTGCCGAGCGCTTGCAATCGCGCTGGCAGTTTCCTCTCCCCGTGTCGCCTCAATGCGGAACCACAAGGGGCTAAGCACGGGAACCCCACGTTGTCCCGTCGGGTCGAAACGGACGGTTCGGGGATTCCCGAAAGGTTGGCCGTTGGTGTTGGCCGCGTCGATGGTCCAGTCCCCCGTCAGGGAATTGAAGACCGTGTAACTGGGCCGGCCGTAGCCGTCGTAATCAGCGACAGCGGCGATCTCGCCGGCAGAGCCATAGGTCACCTGGAAACCATTCGCGAACGTTGTCGGACCGCCCGATGAGGGCAAGGTGAACCACTGGGCGAAGCCGGGGGCGAGGTCGCTGACTGATCGGAAAGCGACGATGTCGGCGCGGCCGTCGTTGTTGAAGTCGGCGACTGAGGGCTGGTCCGCATTGCCCGAGGCACCGAATGTATAGCCGAAAGCCCCGTCTCGCTTGCTGAACTCCAGGTCATTGAGGCTGGAGGGGAGGACGAACCACTGTGCGGCATCGGGTACTCCATTGGCGATGTCCTCTGCGGTCCGTTCGGGGCGGAATGTGACAATGTCGGCCCGACGGTCGCCGTCGAGGTCGGCCGGGGCGGGCAGGTCCAGGCCGCCCGGTGCACCGAACGCCACTCGGAACGCGGATCCCCCTCCTGAGGGAAGGATGAACCACTCGGCGGCCCCAGGGGTGAGATCGCTGCTGGCGCGGAAGGTCGCGATGTCGGTAATGCCGTCGCCGTCGAAGTCGGCCGGAGCGGGGCGGTCGAGCGTGCCGGGGGCTCCAAATCGGAAATCTCGCCGATTGTTGTTGCTCCCTGAGAGCAAGAAAACCCAGCCCGTGGCATTCGGCACGGAACCATCGCCGACGATGGCGTAAGGGTCACTCACGGCGACGTCGGTGATGCCGTCGCCGTCGAAGTCGCCGGAGATCGGCACGGAGTTGCGTCCGATGTCGGCGAGGTCGATCTGTTGGGTCTGGCCGTCGGAGGAGCGGCGGATCGAGAAGACACCGACCCCCCGGTCCTCGTCGAAGTGATACAGGGCCAGGTCGGCCCGACCGTCGCCGTCGTAGTCCCCTTCGACCTCGATTTGCTGTCGAGATTCGGTGACCTGAACGGTTTCACGGGTGCCGACCGGGTAGTTCGGATCGTTCGACGAGGAGACTTCCACGACCACCGGGAACGGTGCCGGATTGGCAGGTGTTCCATCATAGACACCGGTGACGGTCACGGTGCGCGGGACGTTCCAGTTGGCTGTGGTGAAGGTGATGGAACTGACATCAACTTCGGCCTGGGACGAATTCTCAGAGGATATCGCAAACGTCACATTGCCGATCGGTTGCGAGTTGAGCGCGACGGTGAAGGTGCCCGAGTGGTTCGGCCCCGGCACCCGGTTGATGGCCAGGTTCGATTGCGAAACAGTGACGCCGGCTGTGTCGTTATTCACATTCGCAATTGAAACGGCCGGCATCGCGAGTCCGTCGAAGTCAGGGTCGGTGCTACGGGCGAGGCCGGAAATCTGGTAGACGATGTTGAAATCGGCGACATCGTCGTCGACGCCCCGGACCGTGATCTCCTGGGGGATGGACCAGTTCGTCTCGGTGAAGGTGAGAGACGATTGCGGCAGCACGCCTTCCGACGTGTTGGAGCTGGTGAAATCGACCGTCACCGGGGCGCTGGGCCTGGCCCCGAGCCGGACGGAGAATCGAGCTGTGCCACCTGCCTCGGTTGTGGACAGATTCGAGGTGGGCGATGCAAGAATCGCGAAGGAATTGTTGTCGACGTTGACGACCGGGAATTCGGCCACCTCGACCCCATCGAAGTTCGGGTCGTCGCTGGTGGCGATGCCGCGGATGGTGTAGGAGATGTTGCCGTCGGCGTTGTCGTCATCGGCACCCCGGACGGTCACGGTTTGCGGGGTGGACCAGTTCGCTGCCGTGAAAGTCAGGGACGGTTGGACGGGGTTCCCTTCCGACGGGTCGGAGCTGGAGAAATTCACCGTGACCGGCGCCGTCGGCCGCGAACTGAGCCGGACGGAGAACTGAGCTGTGCCCCCGGCCTCGGTGGTCGACAGGTTCGAAGGTCTGTCCACGAGCACCTCAGCGGTGTCGATGTCCCGGTTGACAACCGTGACCTCCGGAAACGGCCAGCCGTCGAACATGCGATCGTTGCTGGAGGTGCTCCCATTGATCGTGTACGTGGTGTCGCCGTCGCGTTGATAGTCAGGCTTGCCCGTGACCGTGATCGTACGAGGGGTGGCCCAGTCGTCGGTGTTAAAGGTGATGGACGATTGCGAGAGTTCCCCTTCGTCCGGGTTCGAACTGGTGAGGGTGATCGTCACTGGAGCGGTCGGCCGCCGAATCAGTCGGATGTCGAAGGAGCCTTGTTCGCCCGACTCGTTGATTTCCACGATGGCATCCGACTCGACGCTGACATTGGAGGTCGAGGAGCCGAGATTCCTCACCAGCACATCGGCCACGATGCGCCCGTCGTAGAGATCGTCCTCACTGATTGCCGCCGAGGTGATGATCGAGTAATCGGCTTCATCTTCCGAGGTGCTCTCAATCGTCACGACCTGGGGAGTGTTCCAGTTCTCGGGGGTAAAAAGGAGCGATTCGACATTCGGATTACCGATCGACGGGTTTGAGCTGCTCAGGTTGATGGTGACCGGTTCTGTTGGCTGGCTCTCAAGACGAACGCTGAACGTCGCTGTCTTGACGGGAGTCGTGATGAGGCCGGACCGAGGCAGGACGAGTACACCAGGGCTCGGGTCTTCTGCGTTGGAAAGGAATGGTTGATAAATCACACGCGGCCGAGTGGAGGGATCGTTATCAGGTCGATGAGTAATCTTGTCCTCAATTTGAGAGGTTACGGAGGTCCCCCAGTAGTTGAACCGCATGTCGATTTCGGTGGATGGGTCACCGATGGCGAAGACTTCTGCAGCGTTCGTGACGTCGATGCTATTTCCGGTAATGTCGATGTTGGCCCCACTATGGACCTCAAGTCGATGATTGAGAAAACTGGAGAGCAGAGAGGCCGTCGATCCATCCTCCAGGACGAGACGAGACACGTCGAACGTGCTTCCGGTGGCACTCAGGCTGCCGTCCTCTTGGACACGGATGAGGGTCGAAGTGGAGCCGGAGAGGGACGTTTTCGTCACATCCATCAGGCCGTCGGCCGCGACGACGATGATCCCGTACCTTGAGTCGCCCACCCTTGGCCCTTCAAACTGGAACGGCCCACCATTGTCGACCGAGAGCGTCCCGCCCACAGTGAGGGTCGAACCGCGACGAAGCAGGACCGAAACGCTTGGCCGGACAGCCAACGACGCACCATTCCCGATCAAAAAATTCCCCGGAAACACAAACCGCAATTCGTTGATGGACTCAGTCCCAATCGTCCGCAGTTCAACGGCCTCTCCAGACTGCAATTCGCCCGGGTTGATGTTGATGTCCTGGAAGCGTCGGTTGTCGTCGAGCTTGTGCAGGTCGGTGGCGTTGATGCTTAGGGGGGAGTCGATGCGGTTGCCGACCAGGTCGCCTTCGTCGAGCCGGCTGCCATTGCGGAGGATGATTTGGCCCAGGTCGATCGTGCTGTTGCTGGCCCGCAACCGTCCGCCGCTCTGGACGTCGATGGAAGCAATATCGGAGCCGCTGTCCGTGATGGTGGTGCCGGTCACGTTCATCACGCCGTTGGCCGCGACGACGATTCTCCCGTACCGTGAGTCGCCGACCCTCGGACCCTCAAGCCGGATGGTTTTGGCCTGATCGACGGACAGCGTCCCACCGACGGTTAGTGTCGAACCACGTTGGATCAGGACATCGACCATTGGGCGAACCGTCAAGGCTGCCCCGGTATCGATGACGAACGAACCACCAAACGTATATCGCAGATATTCCGTGGTTTCTGTGCCCCTGAGGGAGAGTTCGGCAGCCTGCCCCGCTCCGAGCCCGCCCGGGTTGATGTTGATGTCCTGGAAGCGTCGGTTGTCGTCGAGCTTGTGCAGGTCGGTGGCATTGATGCTCAGGGAGGAGTCGATGCGGTTGCCGACCAGGTCGCCTTCGTCGAGCCGGCTGCCATTGCGGAGGATGATTTGGCCCAGGTCGATCGTGCTGTTGCTGGCCCGCAACCGTCCGCCGCTCTGGACGTCGATGGAAGCAATATCGGAGCCGCTGTCCGTGATGGTGGTGCCGGTCACGTTCATCACGCCGTTGGCCGCGACGACGATTCTCCCGTACCGTGAGTCGCCGACCCTCGGACCCTCAAGCCGGAATGTTCCACTGTTGTCGACGACGAACTCCCCAATGTTGACGGTCAGCGTGGCCCCGCGATTGATTGTGACCGGAACTCCTGGACCGATCGTCAGTGTGGCCCCCTGCTCAATCCGAGTGTCTCCAACAAAGACAATCGGATCGCTTGGGTCGGTGTAGGTGCGGTCGGTGACTATAGGGCCCGAAACGTCCGTGAGTAACTCCCTGCGCTCCAACCCTTCGAGGTAGGGTTGCAAGGCTACACGTCGGCGTGCCGATCGAGATGGATCGAGTGGGAGCCGACGACCGGCGGAAGCCTGAGGCATGGACGATCGGGGGAGGATCGGGAGCATCGAGTGGGGTCCTCAAGAAAGCTGGGGGGCAGTCGTTCTCGGGAGAACGAAACGTCCGTGCGATGCCTCGAAGGGGAAGGCACGACGCTACGGATCATCGCGTGGAACGGTCAGGTTGAACGGTTGGCAACGTGTGGTCGAACACGACTCGGAGCTCATCGAATTGGAGAACGATTTGAGCGTGATGAAGGAAGCGGCTGCCTCATCTCCGACCGTCGGCGCAAACGGCGATCGGACCAACTTTGCGCGAATCAAAGATGCGCAAAAGGTGATGAAACGGCTGGACCGAGAACGCGCAGGGGCGTATGCTCGTTGCAACATCGGAGCATGAGCCCGTGCAGAGTCCCTGTCATTGATCAGTACACCAAACGCGCACGCGAGGGTGGCGAGATGGCAGACATGTCTCCGGGATCGTCGAGGTCGGACGAGCCGAAGTCTGAGCCGAGGACCAGACCCAGCCTGCTGTTGCGCGTTCGGGTCTGGTCCGATCTTCAGGCCTGGAATGAGTTTGTGAAGTGGTGCCTTCCCGTCGTTCGTGACGAGTGCCGAAGGCATGGTTTGAGAGAGGCGGAGACCGAAGAAATCGTCCAGCGGGTCCTGATCCGGCTCGCGAGAACGATAGAGCGCTTTGCCTATGATCCTTCGAAATCGTTCCGAGGCTGGTTAAGAACGCTGACGCGAAGCACGATTCTGAACTTCTGGGAACGTGACCAGGACGCTCAGGCGGCGGGGACGAAGATGATGGCCGTCGACCCGACGCAATGGGCCTGGCCAGTCGTTGATCCCCAATCTCTCGATGAGGATCAGGGAGACGAGCGGGACGTGCCGCATTCCTGGCGGGTGCTTCGCGATCGCATCGCCCGCGCTCAGGCACTGGCCCGAGAGCGGTTCGGCCGGGACACCTGGGAGGCGTTCTGGCTGGTGCAGATCGAGGGCCGATCACCGGCCGAGGCCGCGCTGGCCCTGGGCAAGACACCTGGCGCGGTTCGAGCAGCCAGAGCACGCGTGCTCGCCATGCTTAGGCAGATTTGGGACGAGATGGATGACTCAGGGGACGAACAATGAGCCAGTCCTGCCCGACCTCCGCCGAGATCGACCAGTTTCTGAGAGCTCCGGATGATCTGATTCAGGTCGATTCACGACTTCACGCCATCCAGTTGCACATTCTGGAGTGTCTGAACTGCCTGGAGCAGATGGAGGGAGTGGCGCAGAAGGCCGTCGGCACGGCATTTCCGGACAACGCGTCTGCGTTCTTTGGGCTGGCGGCGACCAGTGCCGAACCGGTAGGACTGGCACCGAAGATCGAAGGGTTTGTGATGGGCGACCGGCTAGGCCGGGGCGGGATGGGGACCGTCTTCAAGGCCTGGCAGACCGCGATGCACCGCGAAGTGGCGATCAAGGTTCTTCCCGGCGGTCCCCTGGCCGACCCGAGATGGCGCGCCTGGTGCCTGGCCGAGGCTCGGGCCGCGGCTCAGGTCCGGCACCCCGACGCCGTGCAGGTGTACGACGTGGGGATGACCGACGGATATCCCTATCTGGTGATGGAGTACGTGGCAGGGGGATCCCTCGCCAATCGCCTACGCAACAAACCGTTGATGCCCTTCCGGGACGCGGCCCGATTGCTCGGTCGGGTCGCGCGGGTGGTGCATCATATGCACCTTCGGGGCTTGATTCACCGCGACTTGAAACCAGGGAACATTCTGATCGATTCGCCGAGCGATGCTCCGACTTCGGCCTGGTGGCCCAAGGTCGCGGATTTCGGCCTGGCTCGGCCGATCGGCGAATCGGCCCGATCGCTGACCCTTGCCGGGATCGGGACTCCCGAATACATGGCCCCCGAACTGGTCCAGGGGAGCGGAGCGAAGAGCGAGACATTTGCGGATATTTATGCGCTGGGGGCAATTCTTTACTGCTTACTGGTCGGTCGGCCGCCGTTTCAGGAGGCATCTCCTCAGGAGACACTGGCCCGGGTGCTGGAAGGGAGCGCGACCCTGCCTCGGAGCATCGTCAGGAAACTCCCGAGAGACCTGGAGACGATTGCTCTGAAGTGTCTCGAACGAGACCCGCATCGTCGCTATGCAACGGCCGAAGCCCTGGCCGACGACCTCGATTCATTCCTCGAAGGCCGGACCATCCTCGCCCGACCGATGGGGCCGGTGCGACGGTCGTCGCGGTTCGTTCGTCGGCATCCGGTGGGATCGGCGTTGATGATGGGGCTGGCACTCACCAGCGCCACGTCGCTGGTCTTGCTCGGACGCGCGGAGGCGGCACGCTCCGAGGCTGCCGCCAATGAGAGTCTGGCGCTCGAACGCTCTCGCGAAGCCGAGCGACGCCGGGCCGAGGCCGAGTCCAATCGCCAGCAAGCCGAGCAGATGTTTCAGGCCGCCGGCCGGTTACTTGCGATTGTAAGCAGGGCCGACAACCCAAGCATACCTCGGGGTGAGGAGTCGCTTGACGAGCTCGAAGCTGCACTGCCCGCCTGCCGCGAACTGCTTCGCAGTCGGCCGAATGATCTGGATCTTCTCCGGACCATGAGCCAGATGGTCTATCAACTCGGCTATCGCAGAGCCCACGAGGGGCGGCCGACACAAGCAGCTCGCCTTTTCCGAGAGGGTTCAGAGACCCTTGACGCCGCACTTGCTCATGTCCCGGACGACAACTTGCGCCATGATACAGCCTCCTTGTATCAATGGCATGGTCAGATGCTCATTAAACTGCAAGAATTCCCCGAAGCGATCCGGGTCCTTAAACGATCGCTTGAGCTCTGCGATGGCCCGCCTGGCGACCGGCCTCTTACGTTGAACCAACGCCGTGCTGCCATGGAACGAACGATCATTGGGCCTCATCTGATTGCCTGCGGCGACGAGTCCGGTCGCCAAGTGCTGATCGAAGCCAAGGTGATGCTGGAGGGGCATCTTGAGACTGCTCCTGACGACCACAACACGTTGGCCCACCTGGCGAACGTCTACCAGAATCTGGGAGATATCGATGCAGAGCTTGCGATTCGTCGTCGTCTGGTAAGAGAAGGCATCAATCTCAGGGACCGATACTCGCTGGCCACGAGCATGTTCTACGGGATCGAGCTGGCGGGCGATCAAGACGAAAATCGAAGGCACCTGCGGACCGCCGCCGAGATTGTCACGCTGCTGGGGCCTTGCCTTCCTTTGTTTGAACGCGAAGCCGATGAATCGCCCGGCAATCCCGATGTCGTCGGGACACTTCACCACACCTTGACATTGATGATTCTTTCCTTGCTCGACTTGGGCAGGTTGGATGAGGCGACGGACGCTCTCGACCGACTGATGACGTCGATCGACGTTCGACGAGGTCGGTTTCCCGAACCGGAGCCCGGATACGATCCCTTCTACATTGGTACGTTCAGCTCACTCGGGCGAATCCTTACCCATCAGACTATACCGCAGCCGACGTTCCAGGACTGTTTGGATCGGATTCAAAAAATCCTTGATGAGCGTGATCTTACAATCGATCAGCGATCTGCTGTACTGAGTGGTCTATCACAAGCCCGGGCTCACGCGCAAACCGATGCCCAGCGTGACCGGATTGCCGCTCTTTTCAGTCTGTGCATAACGTCGATCGAGCGTCTTCCTCCGACAGAAAACCTGACACTCGTCGACATCAAGCAGATTCTCGATTTTGCGTTTGTGTGTCGAGTTGCGGAGTGCGTCGGCGATTCGGAGAGGATTGTCGCCTGGTGCGGGAAGGCATTGGAGGCCATCCCTGCCGAGGCAAGGGATGAACCGGATTATTTCGCTGTGATCAGCGAGTACTGGACCCAGGTGGCCAAGAATCATTGGCAGCATGAGCCGGTTGATGAGCACGCGTTGGGAGACGCGCTACGACGTTCTGTCGAGGCGGCCGAGGAGGCGTCACGGCGTGCGCCCAGTTCGGGGGCGTATCAGGCGATGGTGGCCGATCGCCGCGCACGGCTAGAACGTTCCGGCCTCGCTCCGGGAGCAATTGCCCAGAACCCAGTCCGCAAAGACTGAATCTGGCCGGAGCAGAGGCCGATCCGCGAACCGATTGTGTTCGTGGGACATGCCCGATCGGGAGCCGTCAGCGCTTCACATGCGTGTCGAGGAAGGTGTAAAGCGCTTGCGTGGCAGGGTCTTCGGGGATTCCGAGATCGTTATTCAGGCGGCTGTGGTTGCTGTCACTTTTTCCGAAGGACGTGACGGGGATGTCGGCCTCCTTCAGCGCGGTTTCAAGGCACTGCGCCTGGGCTCTGGTTTCGGGATTGCCGGGGAAGTAGAGGATCAGGAACGGCGGGATTCCCTTGTCCCGGACCACATGAGTCACCGCTGAAAAATCAACATGCTTCTTCGGGTCGTTACCGAACTTCTGACGATGGCCGAAGGTGAACATCTCACCGCCGTACAGAGCCTGGCGTAGCTCGGCGGTCATGATGATTTTGGGGATGTCGTAGGTGTCGCCGTCGACGGGAATGCAGCCTTCGAGGACATCGAAGGGAACGTCCTCTGCCTCAAGGTATCGCTCGTTGGTACACAGGAGTGCCGCGACCTGAGCGCCCGCGGAGTGCCCGCCGACGACGATCCGATCGGGATCACCCCCGTACTCGGCGATGTTCCGATGCACCCAGCCAATTGCCTTGGCGACATCGCCCATGAGCGTTTCCATGTCCACGTCGGGGAGCAGGCGATAGTTGGTGGAGACGAAGACGAATCCCCGCTCGGTCAAGACCTTGGGCTTGAGGGCGACGTCGCTCTTGTCGCCGACCTGCCACCCGCCGCCATGCACCCAGACGATCACCGGAAGGGCCGTGTCGCGTTCGGCTTCGGGGGTGTAGATGTCGAGGACATGTCGTTCGTGACCGTTCTGCACGTACGGAACATCGCGTGTCACCTCCTGTGCAGTGGTTATCAGGCAGGGGAGCAATAGAAGGGGCAAGCAGCCCGCGATCAATCTTGCGTTCATGTGAATGGACCTTGACCGGAAAGGGTTGGACTTGAGATGTCTTGGTTCGTGCTGGCGACGGCGTTTGGGTTACGCCAGAATCGCCTTCACGACCTTTGCATGCTCAACTCCGGTGAGCTTGAAGTCCAGCCCCTGGTACCGGTAGGTGAAGCGATCGTGGTCGATGCCTAGCAGGTGGAGGATGGTGGCGTGGAGGTCACGGACGTGGACGGGGTCTTCGACGACATTGAAGCTGAAGTCGTCGGTCGCGCCGTGCGTCAGTCCGGCCTTGATGCCGCCGCCGGCAAGCCAGACGGTGAAGCAGCGAGGATGATGATCGCGACCAGCTTCGAGGCTATCCCACTGACCCTGACCGGCGACGCCTCGGCCGAACTCGCCTCCCCAGACGACAAGAGTCTCGTCGAGCAACCCGCGGCGCTTCAGGTCCTTCACCAAAGCGGCGCTGGCCTGATCGGTGTCACGGCACCGAGCGGTGCACCAGGAGTTCAAGCGGCTGTGGTGGTCCCAGTCGGGGTGGAAAAGCTGGACGAATCGCACACCGCGTTCGACCAGGCGACGGGCGAGAATGCAGTTGGCCGCGTAGGTCCCTGCCCTGCGTGAGTCGGGGCCGTACAGTTCGAAGGTTTCTTCCGGCTCGTCGCTGAGGTCGCTCAGTTCCGGAACGCTCGACTGCATCTGCCAGGCCATCTCGTACTGCTGAATTCGAGTGGCGATTTCAGGGTCGCCGGTCTCGTCCAGATGCAGTCGGTTCAACTCGCCGAGCCCGTCGAGCATCCCCCGCCGGACGTGCCGGGGCATCCCCTCGGGGTCTCGGAGGTAGAGGACCGGATCGCGGGCGTTGCGCAGCTTGACCCCCTGGTAGCGCGACGGCAAGAACCCGCTCCCCCAGTAGTGGTCATACAGCGGCTGGTCGCTCGGTCGCTGCATCCGGGAGATAAGGACGAGATAATCCGGCAGATCGCGGTTCTCACTGCCGAGTCCGTAGCTGGTCCAGCCGCCGATACTCGGCCGACCTGGAAGCTGGTGCCCGGTCAGGAACTTGGTCATGGCCGGGGCGTGGTTGATCTGATCGGTGACCATCGACTTGACGAAGCAGAGGTCGTCAACCACCTCAGTGAGGTGAGGAAGCCATTCCCCAATCGTCGCGCCGCTCTCGCCGTGGCGAGCGAAGCGGGTCCGGGAAGGCATGATCAACTGCTTCTGGTTGGCCGTCATCGTGGTGACACGCTGACCCTGGCGAACGCTGTCGGGCAATTCCTTGCCGGCCCATTCCTGGAGGCCGGGCTTGTGATCGAACAGCTCGATCTGAGAGGGGCCGCCTGACTGTGTCAGGAAGATTACGTGCTTCGCCCGAGGTGGGAAATGGGGAAGGCCTGGCAGTCCGAGCGGTGCGTTCGCTCCCTCCCGAGCCGCCGAGGCCGCTTCCATCAAGCCCAAGGCCATCGCTCCCAGGCTAGCGCCGGTGCAGCGGCCCAGGAAGTAGCGGCGGGAGATCGCAATTCGCGTTGCAAAAGCCGAATCACAATGGAGGTCGGGGAACTCATTCACGGGAGATCGCCTCGTCCAGATTGAAGACCATGCTGGCGACGACGGTGTAGGCGGCGCGTTCGTGGTCGGGACCGGCTGAGCTCTCCCCAGGCTGACCCAGACCTTCGAGCAGGTTGACGGTATCGTCGGGCGATTGTGTGTAGTGTCGTGAGGCTCGCTCGAATTCGCGGAGAAGGACCGTCATCTCAGGTGGCGTTGCCGGCCGTGAGAGGACCCGAGTGAACATGAGGTCGAGGCGTTCTTCGACATCTTCGCATTCGGTCATCACGACCCGTGCCAACTCGGCGGAGGCCTCAAGGATGCCTTGGTCATTGAGCAAGGTCAGCGCATGTAACGGTGTGTTGGTTCGGCGCGGTTTCACTTCACAGACCCGACGCTGGGCGCTGTCGAAGAGGAATGTCGGAGCTGCCGAACGTCTCCAGAAGGCGTAGAGGGTGCGCCGATACTGGGCCGGTCCCTGGCTGGGTTCGTAGGAGAGCCGACCCATGAACATCTCTTCCCAGACCCCCTCGGGCTGGTACGGCCGAACCGGAGGACCACCAAGCGCAGGATTGAGCAGGCCGCTGGACCGGAGGGCCGCATCTCGGATCATCCAGCTAGGAAGACGGAATCGGGGTGCTCGGGCCAGGAAGCGGTTCTCGGGATCCCGTTCCTGAAGCTCTTCGCGGAACTGGCTGGACTGGCGATAGGTGTCGCTGGTGACGATCAGTCGGAGGAGATGACGCAGGTCCCAATCGTGGTCCATCAACTCGACGGCGAGCCAGTCGAGCAGTTCGGGGTGTGTCGGTAGCTCACCTTGAGCCCCGAAGTCCTCAGGCGTACGGACCAAGCCCTCCCCAAAGCAGATCTGCCAAAGGTGATTGACAACCACCCGGGCTGTCAGCGGGTTGTCGCGTGCCACCAGCCATTCGGCCAGATCGAGCCGGGACCGGGTCTGATCCGGGGGACGGGGCGCGATTGCTTCTGGGACCGCTGGGACCACGGTCTCTCCCTTCTGGTCCCAGACCCCACGCTCCAACACATGGGTTGTGCGGGGTGTTTCCCGATCTGCCAGGACCATCACCTCGACAGGACCGGAGGCCTTGCGGATTTCCTCAAGCTGCCGCTGGGCGAGGTCGAGCTTCGCCCGCTCCCGCTGATAGTCGGGGTGGTCGATGAGATACTGCTCGAAGAGCGCTTCCTGCAATTCGGGGGAGATGGCTCTGATGGTTTCTACTTGTGCCGCGGCGAGGCGTTCGAGAGGCATCGGGTCGAGTGATTGGACGGCGACGCCCGGTTGGTCAGTGACAGAGATACGGAAGCGTGCAATGTTGGCATCGCCTTGCGTGGATCGATGGAGCATGACGAAGATCAGTTCTTCGTCGTCCTCCAGCGTGAGCGGTTCTTCCAACGCAAAGATGGCCCGGTGAGGTTGGTCGAGCCCCTCCGAGCCGGTCGTCCAGCCGTTGCGTGGGTCGTCGTCGAGGGTGTCAAGGACTCGGCCGTAATCGCGTCCCTTGACCTCGCGTTCGGCGTCGGCGACGGCTCCTGAGATCGAGACGGGCCGAATCTGCGACCGTCCCCGACGGCGGACCTGTAACTTCACATCGGTGAGGATGAACTCGCCACTCTGTCCCCGTGACAGGCCGATCGGATCGCGCTCGGGATCCGGGAGAACTTCGAGCCGGATGCCGGTGATGCGGTCGAGGGCAGGGGAGCCAATCACTTTGTAGTCGTCCTGCGTTGGGTTCGGTCCGCCCGCCTGGATGATCCCGTCGTCTCCTTGGGTCAGTCCGGTACCCTCGACCGACTCCAGCAACGTTGGCTGAAGCGTGTGCCATGGCCTGAAGAAGCCCTTGTCAACTCGCTTGATCTGATCCGTAAGCCAGTCCTCAAACCCGCGCCGAGCATCCTGCCGGGCCAGGATTTCCCCCTCCCGCCGTTCGTCAACGGTTTGCTCCGCCTCGCGAAGGGCACGGTCTGCATAAGGAGACTCATAGGTTAGGTACGGCTTCGCGGCTTTTCCGGCCCGACCGTCCTCGTCAACGCTATTAAAGAACGCAAACAGTTCATAATAATCTGCATGCGAGATTGGGTCGAACTTGTGCGTGTGGCATTGGGCACAACCGAGGGTCATACCGAGCCAGACTGTCCCGGTGGTGTTGACCCGGTCGATGACGTAGTCGATCCGAGACTCCTCGGGATCACGCCCCCCCTCACCGTTGGTCATGTGGTTGCGGTGAAACGCAGTAGCCAGAACCTGCTCAGGCGAGGCATCGGGCAGCAAATCGCCGGCAAACTGCTCGATCGTAAACTGATCGAAGGGCACGTTTCGCCGGAATGCGTCAACAACCCAGTCTCGCCAGGGCCAGTTGTCCCGAAGGGCATCCTGCTGGAAGCCGTCGGTGTCCGCGTATCGGGCTGCGTCGAGCCACCACATGGCCATCCGCTCGGCGTGATGGGGCGATTCCAGAAGGCGGTCGACCATCTCCCGATAGGTTTCCGCCGACGGGTCGGCGGTGAACGTCTCGACCTCTTCTGGCGCGGGGGGGAGCCCCGTGAGGTCGAAGGAGAGACGTCGCATCAGGGTATGCGGTGGTGCCGCCGGGGCGAGGTCCAGGCCCTCCTGGCGGAGCCGACGGCGTACGAATGCGTCGATCGGATGGATGTCTTTCTGACCTGGTTCGATCTCGGGAATGTCAGCTCGTTGCGGAGGGACGAACGACCAGTGCGGCTCGTACTCGGCTCCATCGGCAACCCACGCTCGAATGAGTTGCTTCTGGTCGGCGGTGAGGGGCTTGTGTGACTCCGGCGGCGGCATGACGTCAAGTTCGTCATCCGACTCAATGCGGTAGACCAGTTCGCTCAGTTCGGGATCACCCGGTATCAGCGCTGCGAAGCCTCCCCGATCGGCTGTCGCGGCCTCGAAAGTGTCAAGGCGGAGGTCCGCTTTGCGGCTCTCCGGGTCTGGGCCGTGACAGGAAAAGCAATGCTCCGAGAGGATCGGCCGTACGTCTCGGTTATAGGTAGGACTGTCTGACGCGGCTCGGGCCGAGATCGTACAGGCGCAGGCGGCCAGAAGCAGAGAGAGTCCGTGAACACGTCGCTTGTGGGAGCCGGGCATGTCGGTACGCTCACGTCAGGCTCGTGGCGGCAGTGGGTGCAACCGAATTGGAATTGGTCTCGGGGCCACAGACCGCATCGTGAAGGAAACCTCTCACCGACTCACGAACCTTTTCTGGAATCGAAGATGCGGCGTCATCGAAGCAGAAACGATGTTAAATCACTGGCTAACATTAGCCTATCGCCCTGCCCGAATGATGTCTAGGTCCAGCCTGCGTTGGTCGCATCTCAACGGATTAAGGGATGGCAAATCCCATTTCCAGCGCACTCCTGGAGGCGGCTTGAGGATGAAGTAAAGACCAAAATGTTTTTTAATTGAAAAGAAGTGTGTTTGCATCGGTGGCATTCACGAGGGGAGGGGCATGCCCTCGGTATAGTTGGCCGTCTTACGATCCATAAAGATCGGCGAGGATCGTGATCCCACCAAGATCAGCGCGGCCTTGGCCGGGTCCTCTCGGGGGGTTCGGTTCGTCCGCTTTACCCAGGCGACGACACCGTTTACCGTGAGGGTGTTGGACAACCACTCGGGCGTCTCAGGCCACGACTCCTCGGCCCAGCAACTCTCATTCATAACTTCGTGGCACGAGCAAGCGGTCTGCTTCGCCTTGCTCGGTCTGCCTGGCACAGCTTGAGGATCTCAAGCATCCTCTGCAAGAGCCCGTGCCGGGGCGGCCCTCGCCACCTCATCATTTATTGGCAAAGCCGCGAACCCCCTGTCCCGGTGGGCAAGCTCTGGTGCCTCCTCCGGTAGGGCTGGACGTAATCGCGATAGATCTCAAACCTTTCAGGCAGGGGCTTGAGCCACTTTCGAAGCGAAAGAAATCATCCCGAAAGTCTCTGGAGTCTCTCTGTACAGAATATCCAGGAGGGCACTCAGCTCGTCGTATGCCGATTGCTCACCAGAGTTGGGGCGAGAGGAATTGAACCTCCGGCCTCACGGACTCGAAGCGAAGGCTCAAACCGGCCAAGAAGCACCGAGAGTCAGCTGGGGATTTCGCTTTTCGAAAGCTTGCATTTCTTACGAGTTCCGTGTCTCGTTACCCCCATTACCAGGTTTTCCCGGTCATTCAGGGGGCGAGCGAGTGAGACTATTCGGCAGAGGATAATGTTATTTGTAACTGTATTTGATTGTGCCTGTTTGCGCTAGGTTGCCAGTGTTTCAAATCGTGGATGCTCTTCTGGCAGGCTGGACCAGAGACGTCCAGGTTCTCATCCGTCGATGATCAGGGGCAATTCGGATCATGGCATGTTCGAGGATTTCACCAAGGAGGCTTCGGTTCTGGCGATTCTGACCAGCGCTCTCCTTACGGTGACTGATGTCGGACGATTCGAATCGGCTGCCGATGGACAGCCGGTGGCAATCCTCCTGAGGATCATCCGGTGTGCCCGGGCCTATCGTCATCTTCACGTACTCAGGCGGCCCCGAATTGGTTCAGTCCTCGTTCCGACCAAACCGCCCTGAACGGATTGGTCAAGATGGGGCTCCATCGAACGGTTTCAAGCCTCCCGTTGTCTGTTCTGCCCCGCACGATCCCTCGTTCAGGGTGAGCGATGGCACTCGTGAGTGACGGGTCCAACCTTCCTGGGGAACAGGCGATCAAAATGCTTCCATCGCGTCGGCCAGGGCCTCTGGACTGGGGCGGAGGGCTTCGTCGGGGAGGTGGGCGAGGGGCGTGTCGGTCATGCCGAGCGTGTCGAGGAAATCGGGCTTCTCCGGCGCGACGTAGAGCAGCCCGGTGAGGAACTCGTTGCGCTCCTGGCTGCTGAGGATCAGGTCCATCGCCGAGGCTCGGCTGCGGACGTCGTGGTGGTCCTCCCGAAGGGCTCGCAGCGTGATGGTCGATCCGTCGTGGAGCTGGACCTTCGTGAGCTGGCCAGCCTGCTGCTCGACCTCGATCTCGGGTAGCCGGGGGACGAAGCCGATCTCCTGGAGCGGCTCGTTGTGCTCACGTCCCCAGGTCCAGCTCTTGGTCGACTCAGGGAAGTCGTTGAAGGTCACGCAAGGACTGATGATGTCCAGGAAGGCCAATCCCTTGTGAGCCAGGGCCGCCTTGAGGAGCGAGTCAAGCTGCTTCTTGTCGCCGGCGAAGGAGCGGGCGACGAACGACGCGCCACCGACGATGGCCTCCAGGCACAGGTCGAAGGGGGCGGCCGGGTTCTCCTCGCCGCTGGCGCGACGGAGCCTGGCGTGGAGGTCGGCGGTGGCGGAGAACTGGCCCTTGGTCAGGCCGTAGCAGCCGTTGTTCTCAACGATGTAGAGTATCGGCAAGTTCCGACGACAGGCGTGCTTGAACTGGCCGAGACCGATGTTGGCCGTATCGCCGTCGCCGCTGATGCCGATGATCGTCAGACGGTGGTTGGCCAGCAAGGCGCCGGTGGCCACGCTGGGCATGCGGCCGTGCAGGGCGTTGAACCCGTGGCTGTAGTTGAGGAAATAGGCCGGCGTCTTGCTCGAACATCCGATGCCGCTGAGCTTGACCGTGGTGTAAGGGTTCAACCCGACAGCCTTTGCCACGTCGATCAATCTGCTGGTGATGCTGTTGTGCCCACATCCCTTGCACAGGGTCGACGGTGAACCCTGGAACGCCACGATCGGCAGGCTCAGGGTGTGGCCGTTGGATCGGACCTCGATGGTTGCTTCAGCTTTCGACATGATCCTTGAAACCCCCGAAGGATGGCTGCTGACGAATTCCAGATCACAGAAGACCGAGAACAGGCGGAGGTAATCTGCCTACTCGGTCGAGACGACCGGCCCGTCGGAGCGGGGCTCACTGGGGGGCTGAGAGGGCGTGGTGAGCGATCCGTCGTGGTGGAAGGAACGCTCCCAGTTGGTAATCGGCCCGGCGATGTCGGCGGCGGCGATCGGTGTACCGTTGGAGTGGGTCACGGAGATCAGCCGGGCGTCGAGACCGCCGACCAGCGTCATCCGCAGCAGGCTATTGACCTGGCCGTCGCGGTTCTGGTCGACCACGTAGACGCGGTCGTACTTCTCGACGAAGCCGGGGCCGAGAGTGTTGTCGATCGGCAGGGCTCGCAGCCGGCAGTAGCCGGTGGGGATCCCCTGCTCGCGCAACAGGTCACGGGCCTCGACGGCCGCCCAGTGGCTTGAACCGTAGGCGATCAGGCCCACGTGGGCGTCGGGATCGGCCTCGATGACCGGCTTCGGCAACGAGGCGCGGGCGGACTCCAGCTTGCGCGTGAGCCGGTCGAGATTTGCCCGCCAGTCCTCGGGCCGCTCGCTGTAGCCAGACTTCTCGTTGTGGCCGGTGCCGCGGGTGAAGTATGCCGCCAGGGGGTGCTCGGTGCCGGGCAGGGTGCGGTAGCAGACGCCGTCGCCGTCGACGTCCCGATAGCGGCCGAAGCTGCCGAACTCCTGGATGTGGGCCTCCAGCGCCTCGGCGTCGAGGACCTTGCCGCGCCGGATGGGCTTTTCGGGGTACTCGAACGGGTCGCTCATCCAGAGGTTCATGCCGAGGTCGAGGTCGGTAGCGACGAACACCGGCGTCTGGAACTCGGCGGCCAGGTCGAGTGCCTCGGCCGTCATCGCGAAGCACTCGGCCGGCGAGGCGGGGATGAGCACGATGTGTCGGCCGTCGCCATGACCGAGCGTATGCATCGCGAGGATGTCGCCCTGGCTGGTGCGGGTCGGTAGGCCGGTGGATGGCCCCATGCGCTGGACATCGACGATGACCACGGGGATCTCGGCGAAGTACGCCAGGCCGACGAACTCGGCCATCAACGAGATGCCTGGCCCGCTGGTCGCAGTGATTGACCGGGCCCCGGCCCAGCCGGCGCCGACACCCATGCCGATGGCCGCCAGCTCGTCCTCGGCCTGCACGACGGTGAAGTTGCGAGTGCCGTCGGGGTTGGTCCGGTACTTCTTGAGGTAAGCCTCGGCATACTCGGCCAGGCTGCTGGAGGGCGTGATCGGGTACCAACTGAGGACGGTCGCCCCACCGAAGACCGCGCCCAGCGCAGCGGCCTGGTTGCCCTCAACGAGGATCTTGCCCGCGGTGCCGTCCATCCGCTCGACCCGGTACGGCAGGCCCTCTGGCAGATTCTCCATGACCCACGCGTAGCCGGCCTCGGCCGCGGCGATGTTGATCTCGGCGGCCTTTGCCTTGCGACCGGGGAATTGCTGCCGGATCGCCGCTCGCACGGCGTCCATCTCGATCCCGGTCCCACCGGCGACCACGCCGACGTACACCATGTTGATGACCTTGCGGAGCTTTTCGCGGTATCCCGGGTCCGACTTGTCCGGCGGGTACGCTTCGCCAACGAGCTTCGCGAACGGCACCGGGACGAACCGAACATCGTCGCGGAGCCCGCCGATGCCCTCCTTGAAATCATCTCGATAAATGCACACGCCTCCGGAACAGAGCTGGGACACGTCGTCGGCGGCCGTCTGCTCGTTCATGCAGACGAGCACCTGAGGGTCCGGGTGGTTGCCGATGTACCCCTTCTCGCAGGCCCGGATGTGGAACCAGGTCGGCAACCCCTCGATGTTCGAGGGGAACACGTTCTTCGCCGCGCAGGGGATGCCCATCGCGAACAGGGCCCGCACCAGCACGAGGTTCGCCGACTGGCTCCCTGAGCCGTTGACCGTCCCGACCCGAATTGCCAGGTCGTTGACCGAACCGCGCGCGTCCGCAACGCCACCCATCTCGGGTTGCGATTGAACCGAGGTCGTCATCTGGTGCCTCGCAGGAATGGTCCGACTGTGCGTTATCGAAGCGGGCACGACGGCCGCACGTCCGCGAGCGGGGACCCCTCTTTGATGTGTAACGCCCTCGCGGACGCGCCCGGAACGCTTGGGACTCATTCTCCGGGCCGATCATACCCCTAACCCCTCTTTTCAGTGCAGCAAATCTCTCATCGTTCTGCAATCCCCGATGCGGAATTCGTGGCAATACCCCAGAAGGATCAGCGTCGAAACCTGGGCTGGCGAATCTTTCTCAGAAATCGATTAGAATCTCTGGCAGAACGAGCTGTTGGGCACGGAATCCACGTTCAGTTGGCCCGAATCTGGCATGAAGCCTGTACGGCCTAGCGTCCTTTGGAAGCGGATGTAATGATGTTGTGAAATAAAAAATTTCTTTATGTGTTCGTGTTTTTTCGGAAGAAAGGGGCGATCCATCCGCAACTGAGCCGTTTCATCTACACGCTCTGGCGTGAGGAGTGCTGATTCAGCAGCGACAACTCAAACCGATCGAGCCATGCGAGGTTTTCGCGCAAGTTCCGCTCGTCAGTCCGAGCCTCGTCTTCGCGGAAGGCTATGCCAATCATTCAGTGAAATCCCTTCTCAATACTCGATTGGCCTTGCACACCGCGGGCGAATTCCTTGACATCTCGTTCCAAGTCGTTGAGAGAACAACGGACCTCAATTGTCTTCCCACGGGACCGCACTCGGGACGACGTCGCCAGACCGATTGGCTTCAGCCCTTCCCCTCCGTGAGGCCAGGTAGGTCCTCCGGAACCGGCGATTGCGGATTGGTTACGACTCCTCGCGGCCCTGGGCTGTCTCTCGCGTCCTGTACTCCTACGTCTCGGGCAGGTCGCTGTCTTGACCAAACCCCTATCGGCTTAGCCGCCAAATAGGGGCTTGGTCGAACGCGTTCGTTGAAAGCTCAGCCAGACGTTTCCAGAAGGAGGAGCTTATCGACGTGGAGGACTGCGACGTCGAGCCGGCGGCCCCGACCTATTCTGCGATGATGCTCGAATCCATGAGGGTTCCCATCGGGGCAAACGGGCCCAGCTCGGCCGGGGGCGGCGGGATGGTGGGCAGATCAGGGGGAAGCTCGGAGGTATCATCGGGCGTCGAATCAGGGATGACCACCGGGTTGGTCTCGGGGGCCCCCTCAAGCAGGATCGGGACGGGCGAATCGCCAGAGGACATCGGGAGCGGCTCTGTGACGAAGGCACGATCGCGGTAGGGAAGGATTCGCTCAAGAGACGCCCGAAGGGCTCTGAAATATTTGCCCGAGCCGTAGTGAGTCTGCGAAAGCTTCCAGAAATCGTCGTCGCTGAGGGCCTCGTGCACGAGGGGGATCGGGTGGAGCATTTCTTCCCGATCAGAGACCGAAAGCAGGGCACCACCGCCCAGTGCCTGGTAGGCGCGGATAATGGCGGTTAGCTGCAACTCCTTCGTGTCGATCAGGGCCGTCCTGGCGTCCCGCAGGTCGCGTTGGGCGGTCAGCACGTCGAGGTACTCAGTACGGGCGAACTGGAAGAGCTGGTTGGCGACGTCGACCGCAGACTCGAGCGCGGTCATCTGCTGCTTCCTGATCTCGACGCTCTGGGAGTAGTTTTGCACCTCGGTCAGGCGGTTGACGACCTCGGTGAAGGCCTGAAGGATGGTCCGCTGGTAGTCGTAAATGGCCTGGAGCTGCCGGGCATTGTTGGCGAGGTAGTCGGCTTTGATCGCCCTTCGATTGACCAGCGGACCGACGAAGCCGGCCATGAGATTGCCGGCCACCGCTGTCGGCGAGAACAGGCCGGCCATGTTGAAGGACTCCCAACCGACGCCGGCGTCGAGGATGAGCTGGGGGTAAAATTCGGCTTGAGCGACCTGAACGTCGAGCCCGGCAGCAACCAGCTGGCGCTCAGCCTGGCGGATGTCGGGCCGATTCTGAAGCAGCTCCGAGGGCACGCCGACATTGACCGTGTTAATGTACAGGTCGAAGAAGTTCGTGGAGTCGCGCCCGACCGGCTGTGGGAAGCGGTAAGTGAGGAGGTTGATGCGGTTCTCAGTCTCGATGATGTCCTGGGAGAGAACCAGCAGCTCGCTCTGGTTCCGACGGAGTTCGGCTTCAAACCGCAGAACCGCCAGCTCGGTGTCCCGGGCGGCCTCCTTCCTGGCCTCGGCGACCTGGAGGCTTTGCTCCAGGAACGCATTAATCTGATTCAGGTTCTCAAGTCGCTTGTCGTACGCCATCAGCCGGTAGTAGTTCTCGGCGATCTCGGCGACGAGGCCAATCTGGAAGGAGTTCCGTCGCTCGATGGCCGCGACGTATCGCTGGGCCGCCGCGTCTCGGGCGTTGCGAAGCTGCCGGTAAATATCGAGCTGCCAGGTAAAGTTCGTGCCGACGAAATAGTAAGCGTGAGGATTCTTGAAGAATTTCTCGGGTTCGAAAACAAAGGGATCGATGTCGATGGCGGCCCCCTCAAGCGTGCGATCGCTGAACCGCTCCAGTCCCACCGTGGGTCCGGCAGTCAGGAAGGGGAGGTAGGCCCCGGAGCGTGCCAGAATCTCGGTGCTGGCGAGCTGGACCTCCTCGTTCAGGATCTTCAGTTCCCGATTGTTCATCATGGCCTGGTCGATCAGGCTCAGAAGAACCGGGTCCTGATAGAACTCCGCGGTCCCGAGGTCGGACGAGTTCGTCGGGCTGGTGACCCCGACGAAGCTGTCCGGCAGGGGCGGCGGTGGCTCCGCTTCGCGTCGAGGTGGGATGCCGCAGGCCGGAAGTGCGAGCAGGAGGATGCCGCAGGCAATCGACTGCGCGATGGGGCGCACCCCGTTCCTCGCGTTCGAGAATCTCGCCGAGAGGGTCATCAGACTCGTCCCTGAAGGGTGAGCGATCGCCGGCGATCCTACCGAGCGACCCGTAGCATCAGCGTCCCTGCTCACGTCTGGTTTGTTCTGGGGTATCCTGGTCCAGTCGACGGGCTGCGTGGGACACGAGAAGGCCTATGATATTCTTTGATCGGTTTCTCCGGATTGCACCTTGAGAGCCGAATTGTCTGGAAATCGTGGTTTGAAGGATTGCGCGGATTGCGACCGCCAAACGAAACCGACATTCGTTCGACGTCTCCCGGGACGCTCCACCCGGATCGCGGGCTCCTGATGTCGGCGCAGACAACAGGCCCGGACGGGTTGTCCGGGCCTGTCTCTGGGCGCTGGGGCGGCCTGAGCCACCCTCCGCGAGCCGATCACTCCCGGTGCGACTCGTCCTGACCCGGTCGGATACCGGCTGGATACTCGAAGACTTCGGTGACCGGTCCGGACACCTCGTCCTGAAGGAGGCTACGGCCATCGGCGAGCTTGCCGAAGAGGAAGTACAGACCGGGGATCACCAGGACGCCGACCAGGGTGCCGATCAGCATTCCACCTGCCCCCGTGGTGCCGATCGTCCGGTTCCCGATCGCTCCGGCACCGGTGGCGACCACCAGTGGGATCAGCCCGGCGATGAAGGCGAATGAAGTCATCAGGATCGGCCGGAACCGTAACTTGCCCGCCTCAACTGCCGCGTCGAGGATCGACTGGCCCTCCTCACGCCGTTGCACGGCGAACTCGACGATGAGAATCGCGTTCTTGCCCAGCAGCCCGACCAGCATGATCAACCCGATCTGGGCGTAGACGTCGTTGGCCAGGCCCATGAGCTCCAGGAAGAAGAATGAGCCGAAGATCCCGATCGGCAGCGACAGGATCACCGCCAGGGGCAGAATGAAGCTCTCATACTGGCCCACCAGCACGAGGTACACGAACGCCACAACGATCAGGAAGATGTAGATCGACTCGTTCCCCTTCCTCGACTCGTCGTAGGAGAGCCCCGCCCAGTCGATGTCGAACCCGTTGGGTAGTGTCTCCTCGGCCACCTTGGTAATGGCCTGAATGGCCTGCCCGCTGCTGAATCCGGGGGCGGGAGCGCACTGAATCGGGGCGGAGGTGTAGAGGTTGAACCGGGTGATCTCGTTCAGCCCCTGCTTCTTCTCCAGTGTCATGAACGAGGAGTAGGGGACCATCTCCCCCTTGTCGTTGCTGACAAACAGGTTTCCCAGGTCCTCAGGATACCGCCGGAACTCCGGCTTCGCCTGAACGAAGACCTTAAAGAACTGGTTGAAGCGAATGAACCCTTGCTCCCACGTGCTACCGATAAGAATATTCAAGTTGTCCATCGCGGTCTTGATCGACACACCCTTCTGCATGGCCACGTCGTTGTCGATCTTCAGCTCGTACTGTGGGTAGTTGGCCGCGTAGAAGGTGAAAAGGTTCGATAACTCAGGACGTTCCTGCAGAGCGGCCATGAACTGCTCGGTCACCTCGCCAAGGCGTTGATAGTCGTTGGAGTTGGTCTTGTCGAGAACGAGCAACGAGATGCCGCCGGCCGAGCCGAAGCCGGGTACCGCAGGCGGTTCGAAGAACTCGAGTCGCACGTTGCTCATCCGCTGGCAGCGTTCCTCCAGCTCTTCAATGATCTCGCGCGCGGTTCGCTCGCGCTCGTCCCAGTTTTTTAGGTTGATAATGCACGTGCCCGCGTTCGAGCCGCGGCCCTCGGTCAGAACCTCGTAGCCGGCCAGCGAAGTCACGGAGGTGACCTCCGGGACCTCCTTGGCGATTTCCTCCAACTCGCGTGACTTGGCGTTGGTGTATTCCAGGGTCGAGCCCGGGGGGGTCTGAAGGACGGCGTAGATGATGCCCTGGTCCTCGCCCGGGATGAAGCCGGTCGGCAGCTCCGTGTTGACCCCCACGATGCCGGCGGCAAAGCCCCCGACGACGAGCAGAGTCAGAATCCGTCGCGATGCGATCCGTCGCAGGATGGCCGCGTAGCCTCCCGTGATCTTCTCGACGGCGCGGTCGAACGGCTTCCGCACCAAAGGCAACAGGATCAGCCCAAAGCCGATCGGTCCCCAGAGCTCGTACGCCAGGTAGGTCACCCCTCCCAGGACCAATAACCCACCGATCGCAAAAAGCAGAATCTTCCCGAGTCCCCGCTTCTCCTTCTCCGCACCCTCGTGCCCATTGCCGTTGGCGTGTCCCTGGCCTTCGGCGTGGCCGTCCCCGTGGGAGTGGGGCTTGAGGATCATCGCGCAGAGCACGGGCGTCAGCGTGAGAGCAACCAGGCCGGAGAGAACGATCGAGGTGGCCATCGTGATGCCGAACTGGCGGTAGAATTGCCCGACCGGCCCGGGGATGAACGTCACCGGGACGAAGACGGCCGTCATCACCAGGGTGATGGCGATGATCGCGCCGCTGATCTCGTGGAGCACCTCCATGGTCGCCGCGTACGGTGCCAGGTGCTTATCAGCCATTTTGGCGTGCACCGCTTCGACCACCACGATGGCGTCGTCCACCACGACGCCGATCGCCAGGACCATGGCGAACAGGGTAATCAGGTTGATCGACAGGCCCAACACTTGAAGGACAAAGAAGGTTCCGATCAAAGACACCGGCACCGCGAGGGTCGGGATCAGCGTCGATCGCAGATCCCCAAGAAACATGAAGACGACCAGTGAAACCAGGATAAACGCCTCGATCAGCGTATGCAGTACCTTCTCAATCGACGCGTCAAGAAACTTGGAGACGTCGTAGGCCAGTTCGTAGTCCATGCCGGGCGGGAACGACTCGGCCTTGATCGCCTCGAGCTCCTCCTTGATGGCCTCGATCACCTCGGCGGCGTTGGAGCCGGGCGCCTGTTTGAGAATGATGGACGCCGCGGGGTACCCGTCAATATCCGAGTAAATATCGAAGAACTGGGGCCCTAGCTCGACCTCGGCCACGTCCCGGAGCCTTAGGATCTCGCCGTCGGGGTTGGACCTTAGGATGATGTTCTCATACTGGTCAGCCTCGTTGTAGCGGCCGACGTAGGTCAGGACGTACTCCTTCGACTGCGACGTCTTGCCGGTCGCCTGACCCAACCGCCCGGGGGAACCGATGATGCTCTGTTCCGCCAAGGCCTTCATGATCTCCTCGGTGGAGATGCTGTAAGCACGCATCCGGTCGGGATCGAGCCAGACCCGCATCGCGAAGATGCGGTTGCCGAGGTTCCGGGGGATGCCCATGCCGGGGATCCGCTTGAGTCTCGGCATGACGTAGACGTTGGCGAAGTTGAAGAGCTCCTTCTGATCGGCATTGGGATCTTTACTGTAGAGGTTCACATACGTCAGCATGCTCGGCACGACCTGGCTGACGAGGATTCCCTCACGCACGACGAGCGGCGGAAGCTGGAACAGCACGATGTTGACCCGGTTCTGCACGTTCACGACGTTGATGTTCGGGTCCGTGCCCGGCTCGAAATAGACCGTGATCGCCGCCTCGCCCGCGCTGGTGGCCGACGACGTCATGTACCGCATGTTCTGCACGCCGTTGATCGACTGCTCCAACGGGATCAGGACCGAGTCGACCAGGACGTTGGCGCTCGCGCCGGGGTATGAGATCGTCACCATTACCGTCGGCGGTGCGACCGACGGGAACTGCGCCACCGGCAGTGTTTCGATCCCCAACACCCCGAGGAAGAGCAGGATGATGGAGATTACGATCGCCAGTGCCGGCCGATAGAGGATTTTTGTAAACATGGCCTGATGTGCCTGCTGTCGGCGGGAGTGGGGGAGGTAAGGCGAAGGGAACGGATGGTTATTCCGCGTGGAATTTCTGGTGCGCGAGGACTTCGCTCGGCTCCTGATATTCGAACTCGACCTCCTCACCGTCGCGGACCTCTCGGACCCCTTCGAGGACGATCCGATCGGACGCGGTCAGGCCGTTCTCAATGAGGAAGATGTCTTCCTTCTCGTGCTCGAAAGAGATCAGACGCTGGTGCACGATGCCCTCCTCGTCGATGACGAAGACGTATCGCTTGTCGAGCAGCTCGAAGGTCGCCCGCTGTGGAATGACCACGGCGTCCTTGTGGACCCGGCTGATCAGCACCGTGCCCGTCTGGCCATGCCGGAGCAGTCCCTCCGGGTTGGGAAAGTCCGCCCGGAATGCAATGTTGCCGGTCTCGTTGTTGAAATTGGCCTCGATCGCGCCAATCGTGCCAATCTGCGAGAACAACTTGCCGTTGGCCAGTCGAAGTTCGATTTGATCCTCCCTTTTCTCCTGGCCTTGGTCGGCCATGTATTCGAGGTAGCGGGCCTCTGGTACGTTAAAATAGACCCACATCACGCTGTTGTCGGACAGCGTTGTGAGAACCTCTCCCTCGGTGATCAAACTGCCCTGGAAACTGTGCAGGCGATCAACCATGCCGTCGAAGGGCGCGACGACATTGGTGAAATTCAACTCTGCCCGGGCCAGCTCCGCTTCAGCCTGAGCCCGCGCCAGCTTGGCCTGGAGCAACTTCACCTCGTTCTGGGAGACGACGTTTTTGTCGGCCAGGTTTTTGGTGTTGATGTACTCCAACTCTGCGAGCTGGGCCTCCGCCTCCTTGGCCTCGAGCTTCGCCTGGTAGAGCGTTGGGAGGACCTTGAACATCAGGTCGCCCTTCTTCACCGTCTGACCCTCGCTGACCAGGATCTCCTGGAGATACCCGCCCTCCAGCGCGCAGACGTCGATGTGCCGCCGAGAGTGGATCTGGCAAACATAGGGCTCGGTGATGGTGACGTCCATGACTTCGGGGCTGGTCACCACGATCGTGTGATGCTCGTGTTCGGGCTCCTCTTCGGCCTCGGACGCAGCGGCCATGGCCATCCCTTTGACCCTGTCGAGCAGGGTGGTCATCTCGATGCCCGCCTTATTGAGAGCCGGGGCGACATCAACAACGCCTAACTGGTCTGCAGCCAGGAGTCCTCCCGAGACCAGCCCGAACACCAGCAGGATCAGGGTGATCGGCCGTTTCCAGACAAAAGCAAACGCGTTCATGCTTGGCGATCCTTGTGCGACAAAGCTCTCGAAGGTACCAGACCCACGCCAAACGCGGGGACCTGGCCGGGGCGTCGAGGACGTACCGTGATCCCGGGTGTCCTGAATCAGCCGAGTCTGCGCCCGCCGCGTAAGCGACTGCACGACGGCGCCCATTCTCCCAGGTCATCGCGGTCGAGCCACGGCGTGTGAATCGGCCGTGCCAGATCGGTCCGCGTGGGACGGCGCATCAAGGAAGATTGGGTCGGCCGTCAGCAGCGGTGGAGAGAAGTTCGCCAACGGGTCCGAACGCGGCAGGACCGTAGCGACCGCCCGTTAACAACGAAGCGGGAGTGCAACGGTTCGCGAGTGCGAGATGTGCAGAAGCCGACCGGAGCGAGCCTTGTGAAGCCCGTCCGTTGCGTTGAAGGCGGGGGAGATCAGCTCGACGAATGGGTCGGAATGCTCTTCCTCGGACCCTTCGATGAAGGCCGAATCATCAGCAGGAAGAAATGCTCCGCCCGGGGTGGCCGGAGCGAAAGACATTCCGTGGCCATCAGAAATGATGCCGAGCGTCCCGGAATGGGTGTCCACATCGACGGGAGCATTCAGCGAGAGCGAGGCCCAGACCGGCATGAAGAGAGTAAACAGAACCAGCGCGAGGTCTGCGACAATCGAGTGCCTGCAGCATTCCGCGTTGGATGGTCGAACCACTGACCTCTCTCCGCAGTCACCATACAAAAAGAACTTAAAGAATTTGTACACCGAACCGGTCTTTCGAGTCAAGCCCACATCTCCTCCGAGAACGTGTGTGAGCGTCGTCGTTTCGGCGCGTTATTCGCGGATTCGTTGTCTGCCATGAGCCGAACTGTCTATCCCCCGGACTTCACCGACGAGTCATGGCGGCTCATCGAGCCGTTGGTGTCACCAGAGCACGACGGCGGACGGCCTCTGCGAGGTCACTAATGGCATCTTCTACTCGACCTGAGCAGGACCTGCACCTTCTGGCGGTACATGCCTCACGACCTGCTCCCCTGGGGCACGGTCTTTTCCTTCCATCTCCAGTGGCGATTCGGTGGCACCTGGGAGCAGGGCCTCGACGTCCTTCGCACCCGTGTTTGCCGCTCTGAAGGTCGCAAGATGAGCCCCTCGGCAGCGATCGTCGACAGCCAGTCGGTCAAGACCGTCGAAGGGGGGTGAGAAAGGCTTCGACGCCGGCAAGTGGATCGCCGGGCGGAAGCAGCACATCCTGCTCGACTTCCTGGGGTTGGTAATCGCGGTGGTCGAGTACTTGACCGGGGTGCAGGACTGCGACAGGTTCCAGCCGCTGCTCCGGCAGTCCCCGTGCCGATTCCTCCGGCTGCGGAGGAGGCTGGGGCGAGGGGCCTACAAGGCCGACGTCGACTGGATGGGGTCCGTCAGCGGGTGAGACCGGCAACTGGGCCGCAAGCCGATCAGCCAAGGCGGCTTCCGGTTGCTGCCTCGCCGCTGGGTCGTGGAGCGAAGCTTCGATTGGCTGGTCCGGCACCGCCGCCTGGCCCGGGACTACGAGCGGACGACCGAGAGCAGCGAGGCGATCAGACGATTGGCGTCGATTCCCATGATAATCCCAGCTCTCAAGCCCTCGCGGATGTGCTTCTTGCACTCGTTCTCAGAGCTTTGAGGCCGAACTCTTTGGGCGGGGTGTTGCCGTAGAGCCATCGGAGAAACCGGAGGCCTGGCCGATATGGTCCTGCTCGGTGCTTGATCGGCCGTCCTTGATTTCATAGACGACGACGTGCTGCTGCCAGTAGGCTGCGATCAGTTCGTTGATCGCCTCCGATGAGGAGGGATCGCCACCTGACTCATCCGGGACGGCGGATGGCGGGGAGCGGTATTCCTGGACAAGGCGGTGGTACCTGGTGAGCGACTCGGGGCTCTTGTCGCGGCCAAGGTAGATGCGCTTGCCGTTGATCTCGACCAATCCCAGGTCCTGGGCCTTGAGATGGCGATACTTGGGGACGCGATGTGGGCGCTGCGAGCAATCCTGGATGGAAGCATCCTGGGAAACGCATTCAACCAGCCTCAGGCTCGCACCGATTGTCGCATGCTGCGTATCCGGTCAAAGAGAGGACCAGATCAGGAGGCCCTAAACGCACTCAGGACGAGATGCGAATCCCAGGCTGGCCCACGAATTGAGGAGAGCGTAGTCTGGGAGGGGACCGCATTAAGGCGGCTGCGCACAATCTCTGGCGGCTCAAAAGCGCTACCAGTAGCGCTTAGACGTCAGCTTCAGGGCCGCACATTCTCACAAGAGAGTGACCTTTAAACTCTGAGGCGGGAAGGACTTAAGAAAAGTCGGGGCGAGAGGGTTTGAACCTCCGACCTCACGGACCCGAAGCGAAGGCTCAAACCGGCCGAGAAGCACCGAAAGCCGCGTGGGGGCTTCATCTGACGAAAGCTTCCATTTCTTGCAAGTCCCAGTGTCCCGTCGCGTTCATTCTCAGGTTTTTCCGGTCATTTGGGGGGCGAACCCGGTAGATAATCCGGTAGAACAACGCGATTGTATCTGAGATCAGGGGAATGCAGACATTTTCGGTAGGCCCATCCGGTGTTTCAGGGAGATGGGTGCGAAGGTTCTACTTTACCCCTACAATTAGGCCCGAGAAGCCCCCTGACCGCTTCCCCGTAGCCTGGGGATACCCGCCATGCTCGTCAAGATCCTGGGGATCACCGACGATGCCAAGTGCTACGAGATGGTCCGTCTCCTCCGTTGGCCCGACGGCGTCCGTTCCCCCCTCTGCGCTGCGATTCGGCCCGGGTGGTCAAGCAGGGCCAGGACGATACCGAGCCGCAACGCCGCCGCTACGAGTGCCCGCCCTGCGGACGCCGGTTTGATGACCCGACCGACTCGATCTTCGTCGGCCACCACCAGCCGCTTCGGGCCTGGGTTCTGGTCCTCGACTTTCTCGGGTTGAACCTCTCGAACGAGCAGATCGCCCAGGAATTCGACCTCGACCCGGACGACGTCCAGCGGATGGCGACCCTGCTGCAAGAGGGTGTCGTCCGGCGAAAGCCCGATGCGAAGCTCTCGGGCGAAGTCGAGTGCAACGAGGTGTACGTCGTGGCCGGCCACAAGGGCCATCCCGAAGCGGTGAGAAAAAAGGGCGAACCGGGCGACGTCGGCGGAAGAACGGCGAGCGTGGGCGGGGGACGATGGCGAAGGAGAAGCCGCCGATCTTCGGGGTGATCCAGCGGAAGGGCGAGGTTGTGATCCGGATGCTGCGCGACGTCCGGCAGAGGTCAATCGCCCCCCCTCATCCGGGCGACGATCGCCCCGGGCAGCGTGGTCTCCACCGCCGAGTACGACATCTACCACCGACTATCCAAATGGGGCTACACCCATCACACAGTCTGCCATGCCGCCGGCGAGTACGCCCGGGACGAAGACGGGGACGGCTTTTGCGAGGTCCACGTCAATACGATGGAAGGCTTCTGGTCGTTACTGCGGAGCTGACTGCGACCGCATCGGGGGATCTCGCTGGTGAAGTTGCCGCTGTACCTGGGCTCCTTCGAGTTCACGCATCATGTTCGCTGGCGAGGTAAGGCGCTTCTCGGAGCCCTAATCGAGCTCCTCCTTGAGCCATCCCCCCAAAACACCGAAAGAGCCAAACCTGACATTTCGATCGGGTTTCTACAGGCGTCGGAGGCTTCGATCATCGATTACGCCAGGAGGGGCAGAATCGGCCTGGCTGGGTAGACATCCGTGAGCCGTTCGTCGCGTCCGTTATGGGGGAAGACCAGGTGCTGGGAATCGAGGCCGAGCAGGTGGAGGATCGTCGCGTGCAGGTCGGCGACACTTGTCCGGTCGACCGTGGCGTGATAGCCGAACTCGTCGGTCGAGCCGTAGCTCTGTCCCCCCTTGATGCCACCCCCGGCGAGCCAGACGCTGAAACCGAACGGGTGATGATCACGACCATCGGGACCTTGCGCGCCCGGGGTCCGCCCGAATTCGCCTCCCCAGATCACCACGGTCTGATCAAGGAGTCCGGTTCGTTTTAGATCGGTGAGGAGCCCCGCGATGGGGGTGTCGGTCTGATCGCAGCAGACGCGCGTGCTCGCCGCGTTATTCGTATGGGTGTCCCACGGCTGGCCGCTCATGAAGATCTGGACGAAGCGGACCCCGCGTTCGACCAATCGACGGGCCATCAGGCATCGGGCCCCGTAGGACCGCGTGATCGGGTTGTCCAGTCCGTAGAGCGATCGGGTTTCTGGCGACTCGGTGTTCAGATTGAGCGCGTCAGTCGCAGAAAGCTGCATCCGAGCGGCCAGCTCGAAACTGGCGATCCGGGCATCGAGCTCGAGCTCGCCGGGGTGCCGCTGTTTATGCTCGTCGTTCAACGCGCCCAGCAACGCAAGCCGGGCCTGATCGACCTCGGCGGGGCGAGGGTCCTTCGGCCGGAGGTTCAGCACCGGCAGCCCTTCGGATCGGAATGGGGTCCCTTGATAGATTGGAGGGAGCCAGCCGCTTGACCAATTCCGGATCCCATCGACTGGCAGCCCCTTTGGGTCAGGCAGGACGACGTAGGCGGGGAGGTCCTGATTCTCGGTTCCCAGGGCGTAGGTCACCCAGGAGCCCAGGCTAGGACGGCCCGAGACGATCAGCCCCGTGTGCATCATCCAGAGTGCTTGTTCGTGGTTGCGGTGCTCGGTGTACATTGAGCGGATCACGGCGAGGTCGTCCGCGTGTTCGGCGATCCGCGGGAGTGTTTCGGAGAACGGAAGGCCAGACTGACCGTGCCTCGCGAACCGGAACGGGCTCTTGAGCAGATTGCCGGTGATTTTCTCCCGATCGGCGACCTCGTCGGGAGGTGCCTTTCCGTCATACCTGGCCAGCATCGGTTTGGGGTCGAGCAGATCGACGTGACTTGGTCCGCCGTGCATGAAAAGTTGAATGACCGACTTGGCTCTGGCCGGGGCATGAGGCGGCCGGGGCAAGACGTCAAACCGCGACGGGCTGCTCGGAGATTCACCGTGGGCTTCACCCAGGAGCGCGGCCAGGGCCAGACCGCCGAAACTGCCTCCCAGCCTCGAAAGCACCGCTCGTCGCGAGACTCCGGGGGGGCCTGCGAGGGACGAGAAGGGGTGACTCGGCATCGGTCGGGCCTCCGGTTGGGTTCAGTCGATGTACGCGAACTCATTACTGCTGAGGAGCATTTGGCAAACATCCACGAACGCGTCGGCACGCCCTCGGTTCTGGACTTGGACCTGTTCGGAAATGTAGGAGTCGATCATTTTGTGCTCATGATTTGTCGGTGAGCGGCCGAACGCCAGCCGGAACGCGAGATCCACCGGATCGTCCGGCGCGTCCCGGAGCACTCGATGTGCAAAGGACTCCGCACGTCCGGCGAGAAATTCACTATTGAGGAGGGTCAAGGCCTGGGAGGAAACGGTGGAAACCGAGCGTTGGGTGCAATTGGTCTCCATCACCGGTTGATCGAAGACCTGTAAGAAGGTCAATGGCTGGCTCCTGCGAACCTGGAGATAGATCGACCGACGCCGACCTTCCTCATTCTCCGGCGCGATGATTTCTCCTCCCGGCGACCGGGTGACCGGCACCGGAGGGCCTCCCATGGACGGATTGAGGGTGCCGGACACCTTCAAGACGGAGTCTCGCAGGGCCTCAGCCTCCAGCCTTCGAAGTCTCTGCCGCCAGAGGAGGCTGTTCTTGGGATCGAGGCTCCGGGCGCGGGAATGCCGAACGGGGTCGTCGAAACTCGACTGGCGATACGCAGTCGAGGTCATCATCAACCGGTGCATCTGTTTCATCGATGCCCCTTGTGCGATGAATTCCGTGGCCAACCAGTCGAGCAAGTCAGGATGACTCGGAAAGGCTCCCTTCACGCCGAAGTTCTCGGGTGTGGAGACGATTCCCTCGCCGAAGTGATGAAGCCAGAGTCGATTGACGAGCACGCGGGCAGTCAGGGGATGATCCGGTTGGGTGAGCCATTCCGCGAACGCGAGCCGACGGCCGCTGGTGGGGGCCCCGGCTTCGGGGGGGCTCCATGCGAACGGTTCAGGAGCCAGCAGGGCGGGCAAGGCACCGGGGCCGACCATCGGACCCGGCTGGCGATAGTCTCCTCGCTGAAGGATCGGCGTCTGAGGATCGCCGGGGAGATCATAGAATGCCCGGATTTCGGGGAAGGTCTGCCGTCGTGCCTCGTCCTCGGCGTTCGACGCTTCGAGCGATGCGATCAGGTCGCGGTCGCAGGGCGACTCCTCAGCGATCAGGGCTGCAAGCGCCTCGGGGTTCGGCCGCAAGTCGGCCTCGAACTTCCCGAAGAGATAACGCTGAATCTCGTCACGCTCCTCGGCCCCGACGGCAAACGCGCCGCGAACGTCATCTCGGATCGGTGCGGGCAAGTTCGCGAGGCGTTGCTCGAATCGCCGCTCGCCGAAGGCTTTCGTCAGGTTGGCGATGGTCTCGCGGCGCCGGGCGATCGCCTCATCGATGCGGGCGTTGTGCGCCTCGGCCTC
The DNA here is from genome assembly GCF_009177065.1 of Tautonia marina. NCBI lineage: Bacteria > Pseudomonadati > Planctomycetota > Planctomycetia > Isosphaerales > Isosphaeraceae > Tautonia > Tautonia marina. The sequence continues at coordinate 10,201 of NZ_WEZF01000018.1, read as the reverse complement.
GGCTTCTTGCGCGGCAGTCGCCTCGAGTCGTCTTCGTTCGACCTGAGGCACCCACTCGGAGGGGCGATAGCCGCTCATGAAGACCGCCTGGACCTGATAGTACTCGGCCTGAGTGATCGGGTCATACTTGTGGGTATGGCACTTGGCGCACTGGAGCGTCAGGCCAAGGGTTGAGGATGCAACAATCGTTAGCGTGTCATCAAGTGTCTGATAGTAGTAACCCGGTGCATCCTGGATATTCACTAAGTCGGGACGGCTCGTGTCCCCGGCGTTGCGGAGGAAACCGGTCGCGATCAGGGCATCCACGACCTCCGGGCTCAACGTGTCTCCGGACTGGTATGCCGCCCAGTAGTCGACCAGCTCGTCTCCGGCGATCTGCTCTCGCAGGAATTGATCGTAGGGCTTGTCGTCATTGATTGCCTGGATCACCCAGTCTCGATATCTCCATGACGCCGATCGCACATGATCGGCCGCGAGAATCCCTTCCGAATCGGCATAGCCTGCCACATCGAGCCAGTGCCTCCCCCAACGTTCGCCGTATCGAGGGCTCGCGAGCAGACGGTCGATCAGCCGCTCGTATGCGTCGGGTTCGCGATCACCGAGAAAGTCGTCGATTTCCTCGATCGATGGTGGCAGTCCCCAAAGATCGAAAGTGGCCCGGCGGATCAGAGTGATTCGATCAGCCTCACTCGTGAACCCGAGCCCACGCGACTCGAGTTGATTGAGCAAGAAGGCGTCGATCGGATTACGGACCCTGCTCTGGTCGTCAACGGGTGGAACGTCGGGCCGGGTCGGCGGTCGGAAGGCCCAGTGAATGGGCGTCTCGGTTTCGTCCGAAGCCGAGGCAATTCTCGAACCATCGGTCGGGGCTCCGGCGTGGATCCAGGCTCGCAATGTGGCGATCTCGGAGTCGGTCAGTCGATCCGCATTCGCCGGGGGCATGGTCCCCAGGTCGATCTGTTCCAGGATCAGGCTCTCGTGAGGTTCTTCCAGGCTGAGGGCTGGACCGCTGTCTCCCCCTTCGAGCATTGTCGCAACCGAGATCAGGCTCAGGCCCCCTTTGCGCTGGACTGTCCCATGACACTTCAGGCAATGCTCCTCCACGATGGGAGCCACATCCCGTTCGAACTGCAGCTCCACGTCTTCCGCCCAGGTCGCTTGCACGACGAACAGGACTAGCAGGGACCAGAACGATCCGCGTCGAGGAATTCGACATTTCATGGGAATGCTCATCAATGAGGTTGAGCTAGTCGATCGACGCCACTCGATGCATAACAATTGTTTTCCCAGTTTCATGTGTCCTGTGCAAGTCAGCTCTTCTTTTTCAGAAGAGGTCGAGGATCGGAGTTCCCGAGCTGGCACGGACGGAAAAGCCGTCGGGATGGATGGGGGTGTCGGGAGGAATCCCGAGGGCATGGAAGAGGGTGGCCGCGAAGTCCTCGGGGCTAACGGGACGGTCCATCACATAAGCCCCCTGGCGATCGGAGCGGCCGTAGACGTGCCCGCCGCGGATCCCGGCGCCGGCAAGCATGGCCGAATAGCATTTCGCCCAGTGGTCGCGCCCGATGGCGGAGGCTCCTCGGCTGATCTGCGGGGTACGGCCGAATTCGCCGACCAGGACCACCAGCGTCCTGTCGAGTAATCCCCGCTGGTCCAGGTCCTCGATCAATGCCGAGACAGCCTGATCGCAGCACGGGAGCGCCCAGCCGAGCCCATTCCAACCATCACCGAAAATATCAATGCCGGCATTCCCATGCATGTCCCAGGTTTCGATGCTGACGAATTTATCCGAGGGTGCAAGGCCGCACCAGCCGACGACATTGACCATCCGAACGCCCGCCTCGACTAGACGTCGAGCCATCAACAGATTCTGTCCAAGCGGATGCCGACCGTAACGGTCACGAACCCCGGCGGGTTCGCGGTCGATGTCGAACGCCTTGCGTGCCCTGGAACCGTCAAGCAGGTCAACGGCACGCTCCCGGAATCGGGACAGGGAATCCCCAGGGCCGCCGTCAGGGTTCTCGCCTTCCATGAGGTGCAACAATTCGAGCCGATCCCGAGCACGAGCAACCGACAGCCCATCAGGCAAGTCGTATGCATCGACCCGAAAGTTGGGGTTTGCCGGATTGTCGTCATGACCGGTCCCCACGAGGATCGGGGCGTGAGCCATCCCGAGAAACCCGCCTGTCAGATAGGTCGAATCCGGTGGCATTGATCCACCCCCGAACTTCTGGAGCCAGACGTGGGAGGGCACTCCCTCAGAGGTTGGCCTGAGCTTTGAGACAATCGATCCGAATGAGGGGGCATTGAGGGCTGGCAGTGATTGCCCGGCCAAGAGCATCGAGTTGGCGACATCGTGAACCGGGACATTGTGGCTCATCGAACGGATCACGCAGTATCGATCCGCCAATTGAGCCAGGCGAGGCATCAACTCGCCGACCCAAAAGCCGGGAACCGCTGTGGGAATCGACTTGTAAGGACCACGAATTTCGGAGGGTCCCTCCGGCTTGGGATCCCAGGAATCGAGCTGACTGAGGCCGCCGTATTGGAAGATGAAGATGCACGACTTTTCCGGCGACGACTGATCCGAGCTTTGCTGGATTGCCTCGGAGGCCAGCAGGCGAGGCAGGCTCAGTCCCAGAAATGGCAGCGCACCTGCTTGAAGGACGCGGCGACGGCCCAGGAGTGGCTTGTTCCAGAAATTCATGAATGCTCACCCTCCGGTTTCTGGTGGTGATCGGTCGATCTCGAGGAGAATGGCACCCTCAAGATGATCGCTGCGTCATCATCGTAACCCATCGCCCCATCCCAGGGAGAAGGCCCGACAAGGATTCGAATAAGTGCCAAGTCGTACAATATGCACATGCAGTTTGTAAGACGCCTGACCCCGCTCTGTGATCAGCGAAACACTGATTGTCTGGAATTTCAAGATTGATTGAAGCCGATTGAGGCAAAAGAGATTGAAGGCCTAATCGTAAACCAAATATTCAAACTTCCTTCTTGCTTCAGAAAACATCATCGGTTAGAGCTCTAACTTGATCTCACGCCAAAGGCCAATCCGATGCGCTTTCATCAAGATGAGACATCGGGACGCCTTGGCCCGGGCGAGGTCAATCCGAGCCTCGTGTCCTGTCGATGGAGACGCCTGCACCGATGGAAACCCGATCGGCGACATGATCCCAGGCAGACCGATTGCTCAGTTCGGAAGACAAGTCAAAATGATTGCCCTCGTTCTTGCCGGTGGCCCTGATTCCGAACTTGACCATCGCGGCCGGAAACGGCTGGTGTTTCCTTCTGTGTAACGCATCTGTTGATGGTCGAGGTGAGGCTTTTCGTGCCTTTCGCAGATCGGCATCCTCTTAGACTGGGAAGGAACTTTTCCATGCGCCGACGCGGATTCACGCTGATCGAATTACTGGTCGTGATCGCGATCATCGGGGTTTTGATCGCCTTGTTGCTCCCCGCGGTGCAGTCTGCCCGCGAGGCCGCCCGCCGTGCCCAGTGCACGAATAACCTGAAGCAGATCGCCCTGGCCGTGCATAATTATCACGACACGGTCGGGAGTTTCCCTCCGGGTTCGATGGTCAACCGGATTGGCGAAGCGGGTGGCTGGGGTGGGTCGTGGTGGGCGTGGTCGACCTTCATCCTGCCCCAGATGGAGCAAGGCGCCGTCTTCAATGCGATCAACTTCTCAGACCGTGGTACCGTGGGGATTCAGCCCGACGGGAGGCTGGGCAACAACGGTCAGAACATGAGTGTGGCCCACGTGACGGTTTATCGAACGATCATCGGGAGCTACCTCTGCCCAACGGACGACTCCAACAGGCTGTTCGACGATCGACGATGGGTGAACATCTCCAACCTCGCCAGCCCCCATACCACGTCTGTGACGAACTATGTTGCGAGCGTGGGGGACCCAAGGACGGGGAATCCACTCTTCGATGTCTGGTCAAGTGCTCCCCTCGATTCATACTGGGGCTGTAATGGGACCTTCCAGGGGATCTTCGGTGATTGCAGCAGCGGCGCGGTCACGAACATCGCGAGCGTCCGGGACGGCACCAGCAATACGTTCCTACTCGGGGAGAACTCGCCGAACCTCAATGGTCAGCTGACCTGGACCAGTGGGCATGGCGCCTGGGCTGGGACTCACGTCCCGCTGAACTGGATGACCTCGTTGAAGGACAACGAGGTCGACCCGACCGACGGCACCGTTTGCAGCATCAGTTACCTCGGGAATATCACCCAGGCCAAGTTCTGCTACCGGAACCAGTTCTACATCTGGGGATTCAAGAGCTTCCATCCGGGTGGGGCGAACTTCGCCATGGCTGACGGGTCGGTCAAGTTCGTCAAGCAGACGATCCACCCCCGGATTTACAACGCGCTCGGGACCCGAAGAAGGGGCGAGATCATCTCGGCTGACGCCTATTAATTGGCCGATTCGCCAATGGTTCTCGGTCGCCGTGCCGGCCATCGCGAGGTGGCCGGCACGGCCAGACCATGCCGGCCGCCTCGGCGGTGATCGAGAAATCCTGAAGACACCTGAGCGATCACTTAGCTTTGTGAGGACCCATCCGATGCGTTCCTTGACGGTCTTGTCCATCGCGGCCTTTCTGATCGGATTGGCCAGCTGCGGTCCAGGCAATGGGTTGAACCTTGCCCGGGTGAGTGGCACAGTCTCCCTGGAGGGAGAGCCCTTGAAGAACGGGACCGTCATGTTCGAGCCCGACGAGTCGAAGGGGACGACGGGCCCCCAGGCTGTGGGCACGATCATGCCCGACGGCACGTTCATCATGTCGAGCCAGTCGGCCGGGGACGGCGCCGTGGTCGGGTTCCACCGGGTTGGAATTCTCGGACTCGATGAGAACCCGAGTGTCGACGTGCCAATGCCCGATATTGAGGAGGACCCACTGGCCTACCTGGCCGCGAAAGACGCCGCCGTGTCGAAGTCCATCCGGCAAAACGCGAAGGGCGGACAGGCCACGGTTTCCGGCCTGGATGGAAAGTCCTTCCGCGTGCTCGTACCCGAGCAGGTGACCAGCACGAGCACCTCCGGGATTGTGGTCGAGGTGACTCGCGGTTCCAATACCATTCATTTGAATATCAAAGAAGATGGGAGCGTCGAAACCAATTAACCGCCGCAAGCGCAAGCAATCCCAGAAACGGGACCCGGGGAAGGGGCGGAAGTGGCCGACTTGCGTCATCGCGGGGCTCGGCCTGCTTGCGATCGGCTGGGGGGCGTACCGGGCCGCGGTTGGCTGGCGGTTCGAGGTCGAGCTCTCTCGCGCGGTGGCAGAGTTCTCTTCTGGGCAGATTGCCCCAGCCCGCGAGCGACTTGTCCGGCTCCTCGGGCACCGAGGGGCCGAGTCCGAGGTTGCCTATCACCTCGGCCTCTGCGAGGAGGCGGCGGGTCGTCCCGGGCCTGCGATGATCGCCTGGAACCGGATCGACCCGGAGTCACCCTACGCATCGCTGGCGGCTCAGCACCGAGATGTCCTGCTGCGGAAATACCACGACGAGGGTCGGTTCGCGCAGCTCGAGGAACTCCTCGACATTGTCCGTCAGACCGACGGACCAGAGGCCGTTGAGGCGGGGCAGTCGCTGGCCCGACTCCTGCGGTTCGAATGCCGATTCGACGAGCTCAGGAAGGTGCTCAGGGAGGAATGGGCCCGGTCATCGGATCCGTACCGCACCTTGCACGAACTCTGGCTCCTCGACGTCGATCCGGTCCCGATCGAGATGGTCAGAGGGGTCCTCGACCAGGCCGCGGCGAAGGCACCCGAGGACGACCGGGTCTGGCTCGGGAAGGCGAACCTGGCGATCTGGTCGGGCCAGTTCGAGGAGGCGGACCGCTGGATCAGGGCCTGTCTCGATCGTCGGCCACGAGACCCGGCGGCCTGGCGAGCCCGGCTCGACTGGGCAATGGCGACCGACCGGCCAGACGAGGCCCGCCTTGCCCTCGAGCATCTGACGTCTCAGGTCTTTCCTCCGGAACGGGTCCTGATGCTTGACGCCTGGCTGGCCGCCCGAGATCCAAACCTCGGGGACCTGGAGACCCGTCTCGATCGAGAATCGCGGGCACTGGACGCCCTCATCGCTTCCGCACCGAGTGAGTCCGCGGCCCTGGAACGCCGGATCGAACTGGCTGTGATCCGAGGTGACCTGGATCGCGCCGCCGGACTCCGCCGGGCCAAGGCTGAACTCGACCGGGACCACCATCGCTACGGCAACCTGCTCAGGGAGGGCAATCCCGAGGCCAACCTCCCGAAGCTGGCGGACCTGGCCGAGTCACTCGGCCGAATCTTCGAGGCGAAAGCGTACTGGACACTGATGCTCAAGCGTCGACCTGACGACTCAAGGGCTCACCAGGCCCTCGTCAGGATCGATCGCAAGATGGCCGCGGTCGACGCGACTTCAGCTCCCCGATCGCCCGAACAACTCCTGAGCGAACTCACTCTGGCTGGGAAGGAGGCCGAGAGTCCCCCCCCCGGGGCGATCCGCTCGCAGGACCGCCCCGAAACAAAACTCGCGTTCGTCGACTCAACTCGTCCCGCCGGGCTTGAGTTTTCCTTCGACAACGGCCAGAGCCCTGCCCGCCAACTTCCCGAGACCATGAGCGGTGGCCTCGGACTGATCGATTATGACGGCGACGGCTGGTTCGATGTCTACGTCGTCCAGGGCGGACCGTTCCCGCCCGGGCCAGGTGGAACCCGCTCAGGGGACCAACTGTTCCGGAACCGGGGCAACGGGACCTTCGAGGATGTCACCGAGTCCGCCGGGATTTCCGGGTTCGCGAAGGGATACGGCCATGGAGTCGCGGTCGCTGATTATGAGAACGATGGGCACCCGGACCTGTTCGTGACCCGATGGCGGAGTTACGCCCTCTACCGGAACAACGGAGATGGGACCTTCTCCGACGTGACGGATCGGGCAGGTCTGGGGGGCGATCGTGACTGGCCCACCTCCGCGGCCTTCGCGGATCTCGATGGGGATGGAGATCCGGATCTCTATGTCTGTCACTACCTCGACTGGGATTCGTCAAACCCTCGGCCTTGCCCCCCCAATCAGGCGGGCAACCCGGTCTACTGTGACCCTCGCGAGTTCGAGGCCCGACCGGATCGACTCTATCGCAATGATGGCGGCCGATTCGTCGATGTGACGAAAGAGGCCGGGATCTCCGCCCTCGATGGCCGGGGGCTCGGAGTGGTGGCCGCCGACCTGGACGGCGACGGGCGGGTTGACCTCTATGTGGCCAATGACACCACCGCCAACTTCTTCTATCGCAACCTGGGCGCGATGCAATTCGACGAGGTCGCCCACGAGTCGGGCCTGGCCGGGAACGCCGAGGGAGGATATCAGGCCGGGATGGGGATCGCGATCGGAGATTTCGAAGGTGACGGCCGGCCCGATTTGGCGGTCACGAACTTCATCGGCGAGGGGACCACCTATTACCACAACCTCGGTGATGGGATGTTCATCGATCGCTCGGCCGACATCGGTCTGTTATCCGCGAGCCGCCGATGGCTCGGCTTCGGGATCGTCTGCCTCGATGCCGACAACGACGGATGGCTCGACCTGGCCACCGCCAACGGGCATGTCAACGATTACCGTCCGACGTTCCCCTTCGCCATGCCAGCCCAGCTCCTGCAAGGCGGACGAGCCGGCCGTTTGACCGATGTCAGCGCTGTCGCGGGCCGTCCGTGGCAGATCCCTCGCATTGGCAGGGGCCTCGCTGCCGGCGACCTCGACAACGACGGTCGGACCGATCTCGTTTTGCTCTCGCACGATCAACCGTTGGCTTATCTCCAGAATCAGACCGAGGGTGGCCATTTTGTCACATTTCAACTAGAGGGGACGCGATCGAATCGCGATGCCATCGGAGCCAGAGTGACGCTCCGGACGAGGAGTCGCGATCATGTCGGGTATCGGTTCGGTGGAGGGAGCTATCAATCCGCATCTGATCCAAGGTTACACTTCGGCCTGGGCGGAGTGGATCAATTGGATTCGGTCGAGGTTACCTGGCCTTCGGGGCATGAGGACCGGTTCTCCCACCTTCAGGTGGATTCAGGATACCTCCTCCGTGAAGGGAGTCCTCAGGCGTTTCCGCTTCCTGGATTCTGATCGTCGGTTGCTCTGTCGAAAACCTTCGAGGCGATGGGGGTGTAGTGTATGTATGAATACAATCTGCCACATGTCCAAGTCCCCCCTGGCGGTGGCCCGCATGGCGTTGGAAGCCGCCCGGGGGGCCGTGCCGGCCTACTCCTCGAAGTACTCCCGGCGCGACTTCACCCAGCACCAACACTTCACCCTACTATCCCTGCACGAGTTCCTCGAGACCGACTACCGCGGCCTGGAGCAGATGCTCCGCGAGTGGGCCGAGCTGCGCGACACGCTCGGGTTGACCAAGGTCCCCGACCACTCCACGATGCAGAAGGCCGCCGAGCGGCTCCTCAATAATAGGGGGTCGATGCCCTGCTGGCGCGGATGGAGCGCGCGGCGCGGGACCGCGGCCTGATCCCACCGAAGGCCCGGGCGGCGATCGACGCCACCGGCTACGAGACGCGGCACGTCAGCCGCTCCTTCTCCTGGCGGTCCAAGCGCTCCGGCAAGCGGCGGAGGCAACGCTCCTGGCCGAAGCTGACTGCCGTGCTGGAGGCCCGCAGCCACTACTTCCTCGCGGCCCACGTCTCGCGGGGGCCGAGCCAGGACTCGTCGCAGTTCCGCCCGGCAGTGCGAGCCGCCGCGAAACATTGCCCGATCGACACGCTGCTGGGCGACGGCGCCTTCGACGCCGAGCACAACCACGAGCTGGCCCGCCGGGGCCTGGGCATCCGCTCGACGGTCATCCCGCTAAACCGGCGCACCTCGGGCCGCAAGTGGCCGAAGACGAGGTACCGGCGCCAGATGGTCAAGCGGTTCCGCCGCAAGCCGAGGCGGTTGCACCACCGCCGCGTCTACGGCCAGCGATGGCAGGTGGAGAGCGGGTTCTCGCGGGTCAAGCGGCTGCTGGGCTCGGCACTGCGGGCCCGGCGGTGGGTCAACCAGAAGAAGGAGATCCTGCTGCGGGTCCTGACCCATAACCTCATGCTCCTGGCAGCCGCCGCATAGGATTTCGACAGAGCAATCCATGGTCACAGCTTGACTTTGCACGAATCCATGGATTCAAAATTGCTCGACTTTGTGCGGGTCAATGTGAGTAGAAGGCCGCATTCAGCAATCGGTCCAGTTGAGGCCCGGGGATTTCCACACAGGAGGGGTCGCGACAGGATATCCGAATGTGCAGTCCGTCCCAGCAATGACGCCGGACCGCCGCCAGCACGTCGGAGAATGTCGCCTGGCCCTTGCGATACCACGACGCCGTCCGGATCGGCAACCGGCCCTCGTCGTGCAGGGCCACGCCGATCGCCGCCACCAGCGAGTACAGCCCGAAGAGGCAGGGCGTCTCCCGAGCGATCGCCAGGTCCGACCATTGCTGCTGCGTCTCGACCCCGAGATGGGCGCGGGCCTCCTCGAAGGTCGTCTCCAGCGGCCAGCGGCGGACGAAGTCGGCGACGATCGCCGGCGCCGCGTCCCCCGGCTCGGTCGAGAACCAGGCCCGCGGCTCAAGCTTCCCCGCGGAATCGCGGCTGAGCACCCAGCGGATCGGCAAGGGGGCGAAACCGGGGTGGTACCACCAGGCGGTGCCCGTGGCCAGCTCCAGCCGACGCTCGCGGCTGACCTTCCCCACGAATCGCTCACCATTACCCACAAGTGGGGGGACTTGCCCGCGACGCTTGCTCGGCGAGATTCCAACCGAGGGCCAGGTCGTCCAGTCGGCGGAGGCCGCGCCAGATTGTCGTCACCCCGGGCTCGGCGTCGCGGGCGCGTCCCAGGAAGCCTCCCAGCCTGGCCAATGGGCGAACGGCTCCTCTCAATCCGGGAGCCCTTTCCGGCGGTTCGGATCGCTCGACGGCTCGGTGCAAGATCTGCCACGAGGCTTCGGGGATCACCGCGTTACAGGCGGCCTCGGGCTCTTGTCGGGCCCGGCATGTCAGCCATAACAACCGCCAGGCAACCACGGCGTAGGTAGCCAGGGCGCGACGAAGGCGAGAGGCATCCTCCAACTGGAGCCCTTCCACCCGGCAACCGCTCTTGAGGACGGAGTGAGAGCGCTCGGTGTACCAGCCACGATGCCTCCTTTGTCACACCTTGTATCGGCCCTCGC